>DATHGW010000676.1:0-4281 GCA_035317445.1 Puia sp. | reverse complement strand
AGCATGAGATTCTGCCATTCTTAGCTTAATTTCGGTTTAGAAATATTTGTCTATGAAAAAATTCTTGGTGATCGCAGGAATCTGCGCAGTGTGCCTGGCGGCTATCCGTTCCATTCATTATTTTGCCGAAGACAAACCCGTGTATATCCCCGCCAGCAAACAGCGGGATGGCGATGCAAAAAAAGGGTATGTTTATCTGACTATGGGGGATTACTTAAAGAGTGGTATTCCTTACAACTATTTTAAGTTGGGTTTTGGAAAAAGTACCGTCAATTATTTACAGCGGGATGGAATGAACAAAGACATCCCCTACGAATACACGGCTGTAAAAGCTTTTAATGGTGAAATTGTCATTGCACCCAACTGCCTGCAATGCCATGCGCAGGTATTTAACGATAAACTGTATATCGGGTTAGGCAATACCACGATTGATTTTTCGGGCGGACAAAAGCTTGATCCCAAAAATGCTGTTGCCGCGGAGCGAATGCTCAAAAACCTGGATCCTAAAAAATATGAGGCTGCCGAACCATTCCTAAAAGTAGTGAAAGTGATTGGCGGTAAATTGACAACCAGCGTGCGGGGCGTTAATACGGCCGATCGCCTGGCTGCATTGCTGGCTGCACACCGCGATCCCGACACATTCAAGTGGAGCGATTCGGCGATGCTGGATATTCCTTCCCAAATAATTCCTACCGATGTTCCAGCCTGGTGGCTGCTCAGAAAAAAGCATGCCATGTTTTACAGCGGGTTTGGCCGCGGAGATTTCAGCCGTTTCCTGATGGCGTCGAATCTATTGACCGTGAACGATACAGCGGAATCGAGGGAAGTGGATAGTCATTTCAATGATGTGCTCGCGTATATTAATTCGCTCACCCCTCCGCCTTATCCGAACCGGGTTAATCAACAGCTCGCGAAAGCTGGAGGCGTTCTGTATATTAAGAACTGTTCCAAATGCCACGGCAATAATGGCAGCGGCGCCGAATTCCCCAACCTGCTGATCCCGGAATCCATTATCCGGACGGATTCATTTCTTTTTAAGAGCAATTACCAGGGGGAGCAATTCATCAACTGGTTCAACAAAAGCTGGTTTGCCAAGGGAGATCATCCGGCGAGCCTGGTTCCCTTCGACGGATACATTGCGCCACCGCTGGATGGGATCTGGATCACGGCGCCTTACTTTCATAACGGTTCCGTACCCACGTTGGAAGCCGTGCTCAACAGCAGGCTGCGCCCCAGGTATTGGGCAAGGGATTTCAATTCCATGCAGTACGATTATGAAAAACTGGGTTGGAAATATGAGGTTAAAGATTCTGCCGAAGCAAACACGGTGTACAATACGGATTTGCCTGGGTATGGGAACTATGGCCATTATTTTGGCGACCGGCTGACAGATAAAGAAAGAAAGGCGATCATTGAGTATTTAAAAACTTTGTAAATAGCGCTGAAGACATTAAACAATAAAATCATCTGAACCTCCAATCAACGATAGGATACAAAATCATTCATGACTGGCTCGAATCCAAAGGGCTCAAGCCCTTTGCGTTCCAGGAATCCACCTGGGAACACATGATTCAGGCGCAATCCGGGCTGGTCAATGCACCCACAGGTTGCGGAAAGACTTTTTCTGTCTTTTTAGGTGCCATCATTGATTTTATCAACCGGCATCCTGAAGATTACAAACGCAAGGCAAAAAATAACCTGATGTTGTTGTGGGTCACCCCCCTGCGTGCGCTGGCAAAAGATATTGGTCGCGCTATGGAAGAAGTACTGCAGGAGTTGGACATGAGCTGGAAAGTCGGCATCCGCAATGGCGATACTGAAATGAGTGAACGGCAGAAACAAAAACGCCAGATGCCCGAAGTCCTGATTATCACGCCGGAAAGTCTGCATCTGCTGCTCGCACAAAAAAACTATCCGGACATATTTCAATCCCTGCAATGGATCGCCGTGGATGAATGGCATGAATTGTTGGGAAGCAAGCGGGGAGTGCAGGTGGAACTAGCCATTTCACGGATCGTGAATGTCGTTGGCCGATGGCCGTTGGTCAACGACCGAACTGATTTGACAAAAAATCCAGAGAAGGCAACCCAACCAGCTCAGGAAAATTCAAAACATAACTCAGCCAACGGCCAACCGCCATCGGCCATCGATCAATCCGGCACGATGCTTTCTCTCTGGGGCATATCCGCAACAATAGGGAACCTGGACCAGGCCATGGACGTATTGCTATCGCCCGTCATTAATCGGTTTGGAACCACGGGCCAAATTGTAAAGGCTAAAATGGACAAACCCATCGATATCGAATCGATTCTTCCGGATGAAATTGAACGCTATCCGTGGGCAGGGCATCTCGGTATCAAACTCATAGACAAGGTTATTCCGATTATTGAAAAAAGCCGCACTACCCTGATCTTTATCAATACGAGGGGAATGAGTGAGCGCTGGTACCAGGAGTTGCTGAATACGGCTCCGGACCTTGCGGGCGCTATCGCCCTGCACCATGGCTCTGTTGACATGGACCTGAGGATCTGGGTTGAAGAAGCCTTGCACAGCGGGAAGTTGAAAGCCGTGGTCTGTACGGCCAGCCTTGACCTGGGCGTCGATTTTCGGCCAGTGGAGACCGTTATACAGGTGGGATCTCCGAAAGGCGTGGCCCGGTTCCTGCAGCGGGCCGGCCGGAGCGGGCATCAGCCCGGCGAGGTGAGTAAGATCTATTTCCTCCCTACCCATTCCCTGGAACTGGTGGAAGCGGCCGCGTTGAAATCTTCCATGAAATTGAATTTTATTGAAAGCCGCGCGCCGAGGCTTTTGTGTTTTGATGTGCTGATCCAGTATTTGTCCACCCTCGCAATTTCCGATGGATTCTATCCGGCAGAAATTTTCAAGGAAGTGAAATCAACTTATTGCTACCGGGAGATGTCGGAAGGAGAATGGAATGAGATCCTGCATTTCATTACCGAAGGTGGGGCCGCCCTTCAGCAATACGATGAATTCAAAAAAGTGGAAATCATCGATGGATTGTTTAAGATCAACGGACGGCGCATCGCGATGCGCCACCGTTTGCATATTGGAACCATCGTAAGCGACGCCATGATGAAAGTGAAATTCATGAGTGGCGGTTATGTAGGGGTGATAGAAGAATATTTTATTTCCAGGCTTCAACCGGGAGACGTTTTCACGCTTGCCGGTCGCAACCTGGAATACATTATGATCAAGGATATGACGGCATTGGTGAAAAAATCCAATTCAAAAAAATCCATTGTGCCGAGCTGGCAAGGGGGGAGGATGCCCCTGTCCGCCAACCTGGGTCTGATGCTGAGAAGAAAATTCAATGAGATCCCCTTGCCCTCGGAAGTGCAAAGAAAACCTGCAGCGGATATTGAATTGCGTGCGCTGCAACCCTTGTTTCAGCTTCAGCAAAAACTGTCGCATATACCCCGCGAGGACGAATTGCTGATCGAACACATTGAAACAAAAGATGGATTTCATCTTTTTGTATATCCTTTTGAAGGGCGATTGGTTCATGAAGCCATGGCGGCGTTATTGGCCTTTCGCATCAGCCGTATCCTGCCGATTACGTTTTCCTTTGCGATGAATGATTATGGATTTGAATTGCTGAGCGATCTTCCGATTCCGGTGGATGACGCGAATGCACATGACTTGTTTTCATCAGAAAACCTTACCCTCGACATTCAGCGCAGCGTCAACAGCGCTGAAATGGCAAGAAGAAAGTTCCGGGAGATCGCTGTGATCGGCGGACTGATCTTTCAGGGATATCCGGGAGAATACCAGAAACCCAGGCACCTGCAGTCTTCTGCCTCATTGCTCTTCAATGTTTTTAGCGAATACGATCCGCGCAATCTGTTGCTGCGGCAGGCTTATTTCGAAGTGATGGAGCAGGAAATGGAAGAAGCCCGGTTAAGAGATATGCTGAATCGCGTTCAAAAAGGAAAGATCATCATTACCTTTCCGGAAACACTTACTCCATTCTGCTTTCCAATCAAAGTAGATAGCATGCGTCACAACCTTTCTTCCGAAAAATTAGAGGACAGGATCAAGAGAATGCAAAAACAAATGTGACCTTTCTGCTTCACCCAGGATTTTGAAAATAAGTACATTTGCTCATGGTCGCTTCTTTTTCATACCGAATCAGGGAACAGCAATTGTGGTTAACTTCCGGGCGCTCGGTATTCTGGGAAGAAGAGCGGGCCCTGATCGCGTCCGACCTCCATTTTGGCAAGACCGGGCATTTTAGAAAGTCCGGATTGGCTGTGCCGCAGG
>DATHGW010000675.1:0-2142 GCA_035317445.1 Puia sp. | reverse complement strand
GAAAGCGTAGAAACCGACCTTGGTGAATACATTCAACAGTTAGATGGTGAACCACCTTACCATATCGTAACACCCGCCATGCATAAAAGCAAGGAAGATGTGGCAAAATTGTTTCACGAAAAACTGAATACGCCTCCTGGTCTTTCGCCGGAAGAACTGACGCTGGTAGCCAGGGATAAATTGCGAAAGAAATATGTGGAAGCCGAGATCGGTATTACAGGAGCCAATTTTATCATTTCTGATATCGGCGGAATTGCGGTTACTGAAAATGAGGGGAATGCCCGCCTGAGCTGTGCATTTCCGAAAACCCATATCGTGGTGGTCGGGATCGAAAAAATGATTCCTTCTATTACGGACCTTGCCATTTTCTGGCCTTTACTGGCAACTTATGGAACCGGGCAGCAGATGACGGTTTACAATACCATTGTTTGCGGTCCAAAACAGCCCAATGAACCAGACGGTCCGGAAAACATGTATGTGATCCTGTTAGACAATGGCAGAACGAATATTCTTGCAAATGAAAAGACCAGGGAAAGCCTTTACTGCATTCGATGCGGTGCCTGTTTGAATGCCTGCCCGGTTTACAAGAACATCGGCGGGCACAGCTATACAGCTACTTATAGCGGACCCATTGGCGCTGTGATTACCCCGCACCTGAAAGACCTGGGCGACTGGAAACACCTCAGCTATGCATCCTCCCTATGTGGAAATTGCACTGAAGTGTGCGCTGTCAAGATCAATTTACATGAACTGTTATTGGAAAACCGGTACGAAGCAGTTGAAAACAGCGATGTGCAATGGGCTGAAAAAATTGCTTGGAAGACCTGGAAGCGGGCCAGTCTTAGCCGCAGACTCATGAACCTGGGAAACAGCAAAATAAAGAACTGGTTGGTGAACAAAGTATTCAAGGGATGGACGGCTCACCGGGCCGGTTTGAAATTTTCTGAAAAGACTTTTAATGAAATGTGGAAAGACCGTGCGAGCAGGTGAAAATACGGTCTTCTTGCGTATTTTTTCGGGTCGGTATGTGTACCGACTTCTCTATTTTTGAAGAACCCGGTTCATGCTGCTATACACCCAAAATAATACCCCCAGACTTCAGTATATCGTTGATTTTGTCAATAAGGAATTATTTGATGAACCCATCCTCATCACTTCTGATAAAGCCGTATTCGTCTCTTATGATCTTCCGAAATTAAATTATTCGAAAGAAGAATTTTCTGCAGGCGAGTTCTTCATTAAATGCACGCCGTTGCTTTTCGAAACGGGCATCAGACCCCAGGCCATTGAATGTTTTGAACTCAATTATTACAAGGCCTTTTATCAAACCAATGGTGATTTCCCTTTTGATATTTTTGCGGCCTCCTTTTATTTGTTAAGCAGGTATGAAGAATACCTGCCTCATGAAAAGGATCAGTATGGGCGATATGCATACAGCAATTCTCTGGCTTTCAGGGAGAATTTTTTACAGCTTCCTTTAATCAATATCTGGTTGAACGATTTTAAGAGAGCCCTTCTTGATAAATTTCCAGACCTGACCTTCCACCGGTCTTACTTTAAATTCATACCAACCTATGATATTGATATTGCATACTCCTATTTGAATAAGGGGTGGAAAAGAAATGCAGGCGGATTATTAAGATCTATTGCCAAAGGGCAATGGTCCATGGTCAATGACAGGCTGAAGGTGTTACTGAACGGCAAGAAGGATCCCTTCGATTCTTATGAGTGGCTTGATTCACTGCACCTGTATTGCAGAATGCGCGCCTATTATTTTTTTCTGGTTGCAAAAGAGCAGAAGGCCTTTGACAAGAATATTTCTCCCAGCAAGCAAAACCTGAAAAACCTGATCAGGTATCACGCCAGTGGATATACGCTTGGCGTTCATCCTTCCTGGCAGAGTGGCGATGATGAATCCCTGCTCAGGGAAGAGATCGAGTGGCTGGAAGAATTGATCGACAGGAAAGTTGCGTATAGCCGGCAGCATTATATACGGCTTAGTTTACCCGAAACGTATCGTCGCCTCCTGAATGCCGGCATTGAAAAGGATTTCTCCATGGGATATGGCAGTACAAATGGGTTCAGGGCATCTGTGGCAGCATCTTTTTTTTGGTACGACCTTGAACAGGAGAAGCAGACCAA
>DATHGW010000674.1:0-3200 GCA_035317445.1 Puia sp. | reverse complement strand
TCCATGATCTGGGACTGAACCTTGAGACCGGAATCCTTGATCAGCTTCACGATTTTCTTTGCGTCCTCCTGTTTCAATCCGTTTTTCACGGGCACTTCTTTTTTTACAATTTTGCCGCTTTGGTAGGGATCCTTCGCCAGGTCAAAGGCCAGCGGATCCAGTCCCTGTTTCAGCGAACGGCTGATCAGTACATCAGTAATCTGTTTGATCTTCATGTCACTTTCTGCCTCCAGGTCAATCATCATGTCCTTTTTATTCAGTTCGACCTGTACCGGGGAATCTTTAAAATCAAACCGGTTGACGATCTCTTTGCGCGTAACGTTCACGACATTGTCAAGCTTTTGTGGATCGACTTTGCTGGTAATATCGAATGATGGCATAGCTGGTGGATAAGATGATTGAGTGGATGGATTGATTCGTCAGCAAATGTAAAAAACAAAAAGACCTGCTCAAATTTAGTTTGAAGCCGGTCCTTGCTCCCTCACGAGAAAAAAATCATTGCTGGCCGTTACCGGCTCCTCCTACCCTGTTCTGTTCATCGGATGATGATCCTTTTTTGCGCTGGGGTAAATT
Organism: Puia sp.; assembly: GCA_035317445.1. Taxonomy (GTDB): domain Bacteria; phylum Bacteroidota; class Bacteroidia; order Chitinophagales; family Chitinophagaceae; genus Puia. The sequence continues at coordinate 2,627 of DATHGW010000674.1, read as the reverse complement.
ATTCATGGTTTTGCCAAATCTATAGGTAAAGGTAAGTGCCACCCTCCTGTTATCCCAACGGCTATGCACATTGAAATCGATATTGCCGAATTTGGTGTATCCGTTGAATTTCATAATATAGAACGGGTCGCGGAGATTGAGTTTCAGCGTTCCTTTTTCATGTAACACCTGCTTCGAGAAAGCGAAGGACAATATCTTCATGGGTTCGGCGACGATCATCCCGGTCGCCAGTTCTTTGGAATTATAAAATCCGCTGATTTCCCCTCCCCATCCCTTTCCAAAACGGAACTGGGAACTTAGATTGGCCAGGAAAGACGTCATGCTCACATCGAGATAAGTATCGTTCACGATTCCCCAATAATGATTATTAAAGACATTTCCTGAAACAGAGATGGTCCACCATTTTGTCAACTGCTTGTTGTAGCTTATACTGAGCCCGATATTGGTTTGATTGCTGACGTTCTCTTTGGTTTGATACGTGACTTTGCTGGAATCATTTTGTTTTAGAATATCATTGATGACATCGTCGATATAGGTGTAATTGGCAGACAGGTTCAATTCGCCTTTAAAATTGTAGCTCAGCTCAATATTATGGCTGAACTGCGGACGCAGGTTGGGATTTCCCTGGCGGTAAGTATATTGATCAAGGAAATACTGAAAGGGATTCATGTCCTGATAATTCGGCCGGTCGATCCTTCTTCCATAAGACAGGCTGAACTGATTTTTATCGTTCATAGTATAACTCAGAAACATGCTGGGGAAGAATTGCACATAACTCGTATCGAAACGTTGGTTCTTTACGACCTGGTTGCCCCTGGCATGTGTTTGCTCCATTCTTAGGCCGGCCTGCAATCCCCATTTGCCAACCTGCTGATTGTAATTGGCATATAGGGCATTTATATTTTCATCGTACAGAAACCGGTTGGTTCTGTTGGTATCGACCACGGGACTACTGTTGACCAGGTAGCTGTACTGAGCATCATTGTCTGTTTTTACATAGCTTGATTTCCATCCCGCTTCTATTTTACCGTTATTTTTTAACGGGTGCGTGTAATCAGCCTTCCCCGTATAGATCCGGATGACTGACGGAAGGTTGCCATGCAATAAATAGGGATTGATGGCTCCATTGGTCGTATCGAGGGAGCCATCCGGATTGTAGGTATAATTGTCCGACTGCTGAATGGATTTGGTATCATAAACCAGGTAATCCAGGTCTGCTGTCAGCTCTCTTCCTTTTTTGTCTATTTGTCTCCTGAAATTCAGGTTCATTCCGGCGTTCATCCAGGGATTGGTATTTCTCGTGTAGGCAATACTGGTTGAGCCCAGCTTTCCGTTCTGATCCATGTCGAACAAATTGGAAGTAGTCGATACATCGGATTCCCGCTTGTCTATTAATCCAGTCACAGAGAACCCGAAACTGTTTTTTTCTGTCGCAAGAAAATCAACGCCTGTCTTAAAATTATGTGTCCTCGCCTGGAAATGCAGGTTGCTGGTTTGGGCAAAAAGCGTGTGCGTGTTTTTTTCCTGGTCAGTGATATGCCGGTTGATCCCGATCTGGCTGAACCCTTCCCAATAGGAAAAACTGTAGTTGCCATACACATTAAATTTTCCATTCCGGTAATTCCAGTTGAGGCTATTGGGCGATTTGGGATAGACAGCCTGGATATAGCTGAGCGTGACGGACGCATTGAACCCTTTTTGCTGAGATCGCTTGGTCTTGATGTTGATAATACCTGCGTTTCCCGAAGCATCATATTTGGCCGAAGGCTGGCTCATGAGTTCGATCTGGTCGAGCTGACTTGCCGGCGTGTTTTTCAGCAGATTGACTAAATCAGCTCCGCCCAGATAAGTCTGTTTCCCGTCGATCAGGATAATTACACCCTGCTTGCCTTTCATCGTAATATTGCCGTCCTTGTCTACGCTGATATTGGGTGATTTCTCCAGCACTTCCATAGCCGAATTGCCGGCATTGCTGATAGAGGCGTCCACATTGACAATGGTCTTGTCGATCTTGTTCTCTATCAATGGACGTTTACCGAGTACCGTTACTTCGGCAAGCGATCCGGTTGAAGTTGGCAGGGTGATCTCACCTGTCGTCACGACAGGGTTTGACGAAGAGACCTCTAAGGGCCTGCTGAACCAACTTGCATAACCCGTGCCACTCAGGGAAACCAGGTAGTTCCCGGCTGCGATCTTTTCAAATTCGAATTGCCCTTCGCGGTTGCTCAGCGCCATTTTCACGAGGGATGAATCCTTAGCTTTCAGCAGGGAGACCGACATGCCTTCCAATTTTTTTTCTTGGATATCCTTTACAGAACCGCTGATCTTACCGAATCCTGTTTGGGCGGAAAGGTTAGCGCCGGACAGGCAAAGCCCAAGACAAAAAAGTAAATGTATTCTCATAGCATCCAGTTGGCGGGTGGAGGTAATTTGTTCCGGAAATGAAGTTGATGAAGATTAAGGGAAGTAAAAACCTAAAACAGGACGGAGGGAATGAAAACAGGGTAAAGGGCCAAAATCTAATGCCAATACACAAGCGGCAAAATTCAAGTATGAAGGATTTCGTAGAGAATGGAGAACAGAGAATAGAAAATAGAGAATAGGAAGGACGGTTGGAGAATAGTCCT
>DATHGW010000673.1:0-8795 GCA_035317445.1 Puia sp. | reverse complement strand
GTTCCAACATCAGTTCGGTTTTTGGAAATGTGGAAGACAAACGGCAGCAGGACCGCGTGACTAATTCGGATAAAATATTGATCATTGACGGAACCTCGGTGTTTGGCGGAATTGAGATCAGAAACTATTGAAATGTAAAATGCAAAATGTAAAATATAAAATGCAAAAGGGGTGAAATGCTGAAATCAAAATGAAAAACCAGCGCGGCCCAGAACGCCAATCCCTTTTATATTTTAGATTTTATATTTTATATTCAAAATTTCAACCCCTTTTACATTTTAGATTTTACATTTTACATTTAAAATTTTTTAGGCATGAACTGGTATCTTTCTAAACTTGTTTACAGGATTATTTGCGGGGAAGGCAGTCATACGCCCCAATTCGATGAACAGTTGCGGCTGATTGAAGCGGGTGATGAAAAAGAAGCCTTTGACAAAGCCACTGAGATCGGGAAACAGGAACAGGATCAATTCTATAACCAGCATCAAAAGCTGGTTCAATGGAAGTTTATCAATATTGCGGAACTCTATAAGCTGAGTGGTCTGCTGGATGGTGCGGAATTGTACTCCAGGATACAGGAGACGGAAAATGCCGATCTGTATATAGAACTCACCAATAAGAAAGCGGCCCATATCAGGTTGAATAGTACACATAAATTTTTGGAGATCCTGTAAATCATTTTTTTTGCCCAGATCACCACTCTCAGTAAAAAAATTCCGATACCCATTCTACGGCTGGTGGTTAGTATGGTCCGGATTACATGCCCTGCTGATCATCAACCTGGGCTATAGTCCTAAAACCAGTTGGCTTGACAGTGTGGTGACCAATGTGCAGGTCGTAGGCGCGTGCTGCCTGGTGATCATTATCTTGAAATATTATTTACCCCGGAATGAAGGATATTGGTATTTCGTGATTTTATGTGCGGGTTTGAGTGCATTGATTACCTATGACTCGAAATTAATCCTGGGATGGCTGGTACCCGAGGATCCAGGTTATCAATCTTTTGTTGCTGTATCCTGGCCCGTTCGGTTGGGCATTTGTTTTTTGCTGATCGGATGCATGACCATCATCAGTTTATTTTGGTATACGACAGAAGAAGAACAGCAAAACAGGCAGCGCAAAACCGATACGGAAAAGTTAGCCAAGGATGCGGAATTATTTAAATTACGCCAGCAATTGCAACCGCATTTCCTGTTCAATAGTCTGAATTCAATCAGCGCATTGGTAGGAAGCCAGCCCGAACAGGCAAGAAAAATGATCCACCAGCTTTCGGATTTTTTGCGGGGAACCCTCAAAAAAGAAGACCAGCAATGGGTGAACCTGGCGGAAGAATTGCAATACCTGGAACTCTACCTGGATATCGAAAAGGTCCGTTTCGGGTATAGGTTGACGACGGTGATCGAATGCGATGCATCCTGCAATGAAATGAAATTGCCGCCCATGTTGCTTCAGCCGGTCGTGGAAAATGCCATCAAGTTTGGATTATACGATACGACGGATGCAGTAACCATATATATTAAGGCTTCCATGCAGGACAATTATTTACAAATCATCGTTCAAAACCCTTTTGACCCGGAGACTTCCTATCCGGGTAAGGGGACCGGATTTGGATTAAGTTCACTGAACAGGAGGCTTTACCTGCTTTTTGCAAGAAACGATCTACTGGAAACCAGGACGGAAAACAATTTATTCAGCACCATCGTGCGCATACCACAATTATCATGAAAGCGATCATCATTGACGACGAACCATTAGCAAGACTTATTGTGAAGGAGTACCTGCAATCCTATCCCGATATCGAACTGATGCAGGAATGCAACGATGGGTTTGAAGGATTGAAAGCGGTTCAGCAATTTCAGCCTGACCTTATTTTCCTGGATATCCAAATGCCCAAGATCAACGGATTCGAAATGCTGGAACTGCTGGAACAACCCCCCGCAATCATCTTTACCACAGCATTCGAAGAGTATGCCATTAAGGCTTTTGAAAGCCACGCAGTAGACTACCTGTTGAAACCTTTCAGCAAGGAGCGTTTTGATAAGGCCATGAAAAAACTGCTTGACCAGGAGACGCCTGCCAATACCAAAGAAAATACGCAGGCTTTGCTGGAAACCGTATCACAGTCGCCTGGGCAGAGCCACCGGGTTGTGGTAAAAATCGCAGGCAGGATCAAGATCATTCCGGTCGATGAAATTTTTTACCTGGAAGCCGCAGATGACTATGTGAAGGTTCATACAAAAGACGGATCATTTCTCAAGAATAAGACCATGGGGCATTTTGAACAAATACTGGATCCGCAGCATTTTGTACGAACCCACAGGTCCTTTATGCTGAACGTACAACAAATCACCCGGATCGATCCTTATGAAAAAGACAGCCACATCGCCATTTTGAAAACCGGTGCGAAAGTGCCCGTGAGTAAAAGTGGGTATGGGAAGTTGAAAATGGTGTTGGGACTGTAGATTTTACATTTCCTACTTCCCAATCCACAACGCCCCTCCGATGCTATCGCGGCTGGCGCCGGTTACAGATGATAAAACATTGTTCTCCTCTCTCCAACGCAAGACGCCTATAAAGGCCATGATCAGCGCTTCTTTGTAGTCTACCAGGGTTTGATCGGGCACCATGAGTTCAATGTCAAGATTTTTCAGTACATCCCTTAATCTGGCCATTAAAAATTCATTGTGCGCGCCGCCGCCAGTGGCCAGAAGTTTTAATGGCGAGGGCAATTGTTTTTGTTGCTGCAGGATCATGCTGATGGCATGTACGACCTGCACACAAATATGTTCCACGTAAGTCCTCAACTTATTTTGCACACTATCCTCCTGATCATGAATTACAGGATACACTTCTTTGATCCCAAAATCATTGGCCAGTGATTTTGGATATGGCAAAGCATAGTAGGGAAATTGATTTAATTTCACCAGCAACGAATGATTCACCGAACCAGCAGCAGCCATGGCGCCATTCAGATCAAAATCCTTTCCGGTTTCCTGGGAAAGCATGTTCAATATCCTGTTCGCCGGACAGATATCGAAAGCTATGAATCTTTCTTTTTCCTCAGTGGCTTCGGCCGGGGCGGGCAGATGAGCCGAAATATTTGCAATGCCGCCAAGATTCAGAAAAAAATGATGGTCGCCCAACAACGCTTGTTCTCCGATTGGAACGATGGGTGCGCCCTGACCGCCGAGGGCAAGATCCATTGCCCTGAGTTCATTGATGACATGAATACCGGTTTCCGCAGCGATCGCGGCTCCATCGCCCAGTTGAGCCGTCATTTTTCTTTTGGGCTCATGAAAACTCGTGTGCCCATGCGATGAGATGAATTGTACCTGGTACGACAAATTGTTTTCCTGGATAAAACGGTTCACTTCCTGGCCGATATAATGCCCATATTCGACATGCAGCAATTGGTATTCGTAGGCAGAGAGGCTGTTGGAATTTTTTAATCTGTCCGACCATTCGCGACTATAGGTATAACAAGCAGACCGCTGGATCTCATAGCTCCATTTTGCAGCCGTTTCATGAAAATGCGCATAAACGATATCCAAACCGTCGAGGGAACTTCCGCTCATCAAACCGATCACTTTATACTGCATGTAAAAGATTTTACTTTATAGATTTAAGCCTTTAGATTTGTTCAGGCTTATTTTTCGAATTTCGGATTTTTAATTTTGATTTATGGTTATCAATTTAAGCCATCATTACAGTTTAATGAGCAGTTGGATCAGTGAGCTGCGCGATGTGCAAATTCAGCAGGACCGGTTGCGTTTCCGGCGTAACCTGGAACGGATCGGGGAGGTGGCTGCTATAGAGATCAGCAAAGAACTGAAGTTCGAAGACAAAGAAGTGCAAACGCCATTGGGCATTGCCATTTGTAAGGTATTAAGTCAGCAGCCGGTCCTGGCAACCATTCTGCGTGCAGGTTTGCCGTTACACCAGGGACTGCTGAATTATTTTGACAAGGCAGACAATGCCTTCATCTCCGCATACCGCAAGCACAACCGCGATGGAAGTTTCGAAATAAGCCTGGATTATATTTCCTGCCCCGAAATCGAAAACAGGGTGGTGATCATAGCCGATCCCATGATGGCTACAGGCTCCTCGCTTGTAAAAACCATTCAATTCCTCAGGGAAGAAGGCCATCCAAGCGAAATTCATATCGTCACCGCGATCGCCTGTACGGTGGGCATTGAATATGTCAAGCGGTCCGAACCACAATGTAAAATATGGTGCGGAGCCGTTGACGATGAACTTACTGCCAAAGGCTTTATTGTACCCGGTCTTGGCGATGCCGGAGACCTGGCCTTTGGAACAAAGGTTCAGATGTAAGTTTTTTGAGGCATTCTTACGGGGTTTCGGGATTTTTTATTATTTTCATCTTTCTAATGGTTATGTTCATCCCTATGATGCAACCAACTCAATTTCCTCTTATAACAACCTATCGGCCCTTTTGTCCGTTTTATTAACCTTACTGGTGCACCCGGCTTCCGTCAACTAGTTTGATAGCACGACTGTTTATGAAAAGAACCATCGCCATATTTACCCTGCTTACGCTGTTAACGGTGGTTGCCTGTGCGCAGGACCCTGCTTTTTCACAGTTTTTTGCGTCTCCGCTCACCCTGAATCCTGCCCTCACGGGCAAATTCAATGGGATCATCCGTGTTGCCGGCAATTACCGCAACCAATGGCCATCCATAAACAATGCCTTTGTTACTTCTACGGTATCGGTCGACGGCAGCATGCTGAGGGACAAGCTACCGGAGACAGATGTCTGGGGCATCGGCCTTATGGCGATGAGCGACAAAACGGCCAATGGAATCCTGGTCAGTAATTACGTGTCTTTTTCCACCTCCTATCACAAAAGTCTTGATGAAGACGGTTTAAACCAGATCGGCATTGGGTTCCAGGGCACCTATGCAAATAAAAGGCTGGATGGCACCAAATTGAATTTTGAGGATGAACTGGACCAGCAGGGCGGATGGACCATACCCAGTGCGGAAACCCTCGATGGCAACCAGGTTAACCTAAGTTATTTTGATATGAATGTCGGTATACTTTACAATGGTTCAACCAATGGGGCGAATAACTACTATTTTGGCGGATCGGTTTATCATATCAATCGTCCGAAGGAGTCTTTTACGGGAAACGCGCAATACACTTTACACCCGCGCGTAACGCTGCATGGCGGTGGTTCGTTCCCGTTATCCTCCAGCAATTCCACCAATTATCTTCATTTTAGCGGTCTCTATAGCCAGCAGGCGAATGCAACGGATATCATGCTGGGAGGAGCCTGGTCTGTCAATGTAAACAACAATGACGCCAACCCGATCAATTTTTATGCAGGATCCTGGTTCCGTTTCAGCAACCTGACCGACGCCGTTATACCCTATATCGGTCTTGATTTTGGGGAATTTTCGCTTGGTCTAACGTATGACATCAATGTCTCTTCTTTGAAATCTGCCTCCGAAAGTATTGGGGGCATTGAAGTCTCCCTCATCTACATCAAGAAGCCTTCGGATGGAAGGAAAGCTATTGCGTGCCCGAAGTTCTAGAAATGTAAAATCTAAAATATTAAATGTAAAATGTAAAAGTGGGACCGTGTTCAATTTTACATTTTACTGACATACGGATTCCCCTCAACAATAAACCTATAAAGCAATTTCGCATCCTCCCCTGCGTATTCAACGCCGATCCGCGTGGTTATGGAGATGGCGTTTTTTTTGGGTCGATATCCATCATCGGCAATATAAATTTCATCCCCTGTCAAAAAATGGCCCGAATGGCGTCTGGATAAGCCCATGGCTTTAGTAAGATTTCCCGGTCCCCTGGTCAGGGTATTGTCCAATTTCTTTTTCCCGGTCCTGCGCAACATGATGTCGATGCCATCGATAGGCTCCAGACCGCGGATTAGAATGGCATGCGGGATATCTTTTTGATTGGTGACCACATTGAACAGGTGATGGATACCATAACACAAATAAACATAAGCCGAGCCTCCCTCCCGGTACATCACTTCGGTACGCGCCGTTCTTCTCCCCCCGTAGGCATGAGAAGCTTTGTCAGCCACGCCCGCATAAGCCTCGGTCTCCACGATCCTTCCGGATGTGTACAAACCATCCAATTGTGTAACGAGTATTTTCCCCAACAATTCCCTGGCAATATCGAGTACAGCTTCACGATGATAGAATGCATCGGGCAATTTTTCTAACTTCTTCTTCAACGAAATCGTTTTAGTAAAGATTTGTGCAATAGGTTTTTTCCCGTAGGTTTGACGAACCAATCCCTGATCCTGGATGATTAAATAAAAGCCAAATTTAAAACCAAGCCCTTGCTTAAAGAAATTGTTATTGCCATTCAATCTTATTTTAAGGCACATCAATTCATTAGCAGGCACCGCCTATGGAAATGGATCCTGATACCTGGCATTCTCTACATGATCCTTTTTTGCATCGGCATGTATTTCTTCTGGAAATCAGCAGATGGCGCCGTTTCTTATCTAAGTGATGTGATCGGTATTGATAAATGGCTGCATCGCAAACAAAGTGCAGCACTCAGTTTTCTCTTTGTGATGGGCGGTATCATGGTAAGACTTACTTTGGTGTTTTTTTATTTTTCGCTGTTCAAATACATTTTCCTGGTCATCGGGTCGCCCGTATTCGCATTCCTGAGTGAAAAAACAGAGGCCATCATTGAAGGGAAGGACCTGCCTTTCAACTTTTCGCAAATGCTGAAAGACATCCTGCGTGGCATCCGGCTGGCATTGCGCAATTGTCTTTGGCAAACAGTGTACACGATTTCTATTCTGATCCTTTCTTTTATACCACTCGTAGGATGGATCGCGCCTGTGATCTCGGCATCTGTTGAATGTTATTATTATGGGTTTTCGATGCTGGATTACAGTTGCGAGCGGCATAAATTATCACCTGCAGAAAGCATCGCGTATATCGGAAAGCGAAGAGGACTAGCAATCGGAAACGGACTGGTATTTTACCTGATGCATTTTATTCCTTTTATCGGATGGGTTCTTGCGCCATCCTACGCCGTTGTGGCTGCCACCATCAGTTTATATCACCAGCATTTGGAAACATGATCCCCGCTCCGACAGTATACCTGATTCCTGCTTTCCTGGACGAACAAGCCATCCAAGTCTTGCCCGCCTACCTGCTCGATGCGGTGAAAGTCTGCCAGGTTTTTTTCGTGGAAAATGAGCGAAGCGCCCGACGCTATCTGAAGACGTTATATAAAGAGATGATCATTGATCAATATGAGTGGTTCGCCATTCATAAGGCAGAGGAAGAGGTTAAGGTTGAATTCAAAAAAAAGTTAAAGGAAGGAAAGACCATCGGAATAATCAGCGAAGCAGGTTGTCCCGGCGTAGCGGATCCCGGGCAATGGCTTGTAGCGGCTGCACATGAGTTGAATGTTCCGGTCAAGCCGCTGGTAGGACCAAGCTCTATACTTCTCGCGCTTATGGCGAGCGGAATGAATGGACAGCAGTTTCAGTTTGTGGGTTATCTGCCCATCGACCAATCCCTCAGGCAAAAAAGCATTCGCGACCTGGAATTGGAATCCCAAAAGAAACATTGCACGCAGATATTCATTGAAACGCCTTATCGAAACAACCAGTTGCTGTCGGCACTGCTCAAACAATGCCAGCCCTCAACACGTTTATGCATAGCCGCAAACCTCACCGGACCGGAGGAAAGCATTCAAACTAAAACGATTGCTGAATGGAACCGCGCAGTTCCGGATTTGAATAAACAACCCGCGATATTTCTACTTCTCGCCCCTTGAAATATAAAATCTAAAATATTAAATGCAAAATGTAAAATGTAAAAGCGAAACCACTCCCACTTTTACATTTTACATTTATTGCAGCGGAACTGCTCCGCTCCGCGGATCCCGCATAGAGTAAATGCTGTCCACAATAAACGCCGTATTCCCTCTCCAGGGCAGAACGCCTGAATATTCTTTGTAGTGCAGCTCGAATTCCTTGCCGCTATTGCTCATCAATTTGTTGGCGATCGATTCATCCACCACAGAAAACTTAAATTCATACGATTGAATGGTTCCCGCAGTGCTGCCCTTAAAACCTGTTTGGATCATGGTGCCTTCATAGGTTTTAAAAAGGTATCCTTTTTTCACCACGTAGTTCAGTTGTCCCGCCTTGACCCCTTCACCAAAGACCCAGAAAAACCGGAAATAAATGAATATCCCGAGGCCCAGCAGGAGGATCACCAATATGATTCGCAGAATTTTTTTCATGATCTTTCAATTTGCAGGTTCGCCTGAAAATTACAGGCCGTATTTATCTACAAGGTAAATCAATGCTGCCATATTGATCGCGCCCAGCTCGAGTTCCCGCTTATTGACATTTTCAAATACATCGCTGGGCGCATGATGGTAATCAAAATACCGTTGAGAATCGGGCATCAGCTCGGCCACCGGAGTTCCAAAGCTTATATTGAGCGGTTCCGTATCGGCGCCTCCGAAACCCTGCGTAAATTCATACACGCCATAAGGCTGCAGCAATGGAACCCAGGACCGGATCTTTTCCAGGCGATCATTTGTCAAAACAAAACTGAAGCCCCTTGGTGTAAACCCGCCCGCATCGCTTTCCAGGGCGAAAAGATGTTGCTCATTTTTTTGTTTTGCTTCGGCAGCATATTTTATCGCCCCGCCTCCTCTGTTTTCCTCATCGGTGAACAATACTACGCGAATGCTGTGCTGTGGCTTATATCCAACAGCCTTGAGCACCCGAAGCACGTCAATGGAATGCACGCAACCGGTAC
>DATHGW010000672.1:0-5944 GCA_035317445.1 Puia sp. | reverse complement strand
CACCTGGCTTTACTTTTTCTGAGAACGCAATGAAGGCCTCATCCACAGCCGCTGCATTTCCATAAATATCCAGGTGGTCCGCGTCCATGGCGGTAATCACGGCAATGTCCGGACTGAGTTTTAAGAAACTCCGGTCATATTCATCTGCTTCCACCACACATACATTGCGTTCACTACTCCAGAAATTGCTCCCGTAGTTGACGGCAATGCCACCCAGGAAAGCGTTACATCCATAGCCACTGTCTCTTAAAATATGCGCGATCATGGTGCTCACCGTTGTCTTTCCGTGTGTTCCGGCCACACAGATATTAAAAGAACTTTGCGTAATTGCGCCCAATACATCGCTGCGTTTGAGTACCGTATAACCATGCTCCTGATAATACAGCAATTCTTTATGGTCCCTGGGAACCGCGGGCGTAAACACCACCAGCTCCACATCCTTCGGCGCCTGCTCCGGGTTATCTTCATAATGAACAGGAATCCCTTCTTCAGCCAATTTTTTTGTCAGCGATGTTTCCGTTTTATCATAACCACTCACTGATTTTCCCTGGAATTTAAAATACCTCGCCAAAGAACTCATTCCGATACCTCCTATCCCGATAAAATATATTTTGCGTATTTGTTTTATATCGATCATGTGTGCAGCATCATTCAATGGATCAGTTTTAATATTTCTCCTGCGATCACCTCGTCTGCATCAGTAATCGCGAGTTCCCCGATGTTTTTCCCCAGTTGTTCCTGCCGCGTCTTGTTCCTGGCCAATGCCAGCAGTTCCGGGATCAGTTTCTTTTTTACCTCGGCGTCAGGGATCAGAATGCCAGCCTTTTTATTAACCAGGTTTTGCGCATTCACTGTTTGATGGTCTTCTGCAGCAAAAGGAAACGGAACAAAAATGACCGGTTTGCCAGCTACACAGAGTTCAGCAATCGTCATAGCCCCTGCCCGCGAAATCACGATATCTCCAGCGGCAAAAGCGTATTCCATTCGGTCAATAAACTCGTTCACCCAGATGCGCCTGTCCTCCACTGCCCTTTCGGCCGCTTTTCGGGCAAAGTTTTTTCCCGTTTGCCATACCAATTGCAGATCGTTCTTTTCGAAAATGGATATCGACGAATCGATCGTTTCATTAATGCTTTTTGCACCCAGGCTGCCCCCGATGACCAGGATCGTCTCTTTAGCCGGATCCAATCCAAAAAATTGCAGCGCCTCTTCGCGGGTAATCGCGGCTTCAATAATGCGATGCCTGACCGGGTTGCCCGTAACCATGATTTTTTGCGCCGGAAAAAATCGCTCCATACCCTCACTGGCTACAAAAATTTTTGTAGCTTTTTTACCCAGCAGGATATTCGATTTCCCCGCAAAAGAGTTGGATTCATGAATGAAGCTGGGAATATTTTTTGCCTGAGCGTAACGCAACACAGGAAAACTGGAATACCCACCCACTCCGATCACCGCCTCGGGTCTAAAGGATTGAAATATCCGCCTAACCTGAAAAAAGCTCTTAAGCAGTTTGAAAGGAAGACCAATATTTTTTATCAAAGAACTTCTGTTGAAGCCGGCAATGTCGATGCCTTCAATCTTGTATCCCGCTTCAGGTACTTTTTGCATTTCCATTTTTCCCTTGGCCCCGATGAACAATATATTCACAGCAGGATCCCATCTCTTTAATGCATTCGCAATGGCTACTGCAGGAAATATATGCCCTCCTGTTCCACCTCCCGCTATGATAATTCTTTTGCTCAATGTATTCTTTCAACTTAACTGATCAATATTCATTCAGTGGTCTCTGGTACCGGCTCCGGATTTCCTTCCAATTGCTCCGCATTCCTGGCAACGCTCAATATAATGCCGATGGCCAAGCAGGTAAATAAAAATGAACTTCCCCCCATGCTGATCAATGGCAGGGTGACACCTGTGACCGGAAATAAATTCACGTTGACCGCCATATTTGCCAACGCCTGGATCATCAGCGTGAAACTCAATCCCAGTGCCAGGAAGGCGCCGAATGCAAACGGACAGCGCCTGAAAATTCGAATGCTCCGGAACAGAAAAACCAGGTAAATGAAAATGATGAATGCCCCTCCCGCTAATCCGTATTCTTCGATGATAATGGCATAGATAAAATCCGAGTAAGGGTGTGGAAGGAAATTCCGCTGCCGGCTGTTTCCCGGTCCAAGGCCGACCCATCCGCCGTTGGCAATGGCAATTTTGGCCTGGTTCACCTGGTAATTATCATCGTCACTGCTTTCTTTTACACCGTACATGAATGTTTCTACCCGGTTGATCCAGGTATCAACCCGCACAAATAATTTCGATCTGTGTTCCGTTTTTACCTTTGCTACGGCCTCCCCATCGCCATGGCGGAACACGGCCGCAGTGATGAGGATCATCACGGGAATCACAGCAGCGCCAATGGTAAGCAACAAATGCTTTGCACTGACCCTGCCGATAAACATCAGCATCAGGCTAGTTGCACCGACCAGCAGCGCCGTGGAAAGATTTGCCGGCGCGATCAATATACAAACGATGGCCACCGGGCTGATAACCGGTAAAAAACCTTTCTTAAAATCCTTGATCACCTCCTGCTTTTTACTCAGGAGCCTGCTGAGGTACATGAAGAGCGCAAGTTTTGCCAAATCCGAAGTCTGGAAGGTCAGGTTGACGATGGGCAACCTGATCCATCGGCTTCCTTCATTGAGGCTAACACCAAAAAAAAGCGTATAGACGAGCAGGGGAATGGAAATGAGGAATAGTATCTTGGCTACTCTTGAATAAATGATGTAATTGACCTGATGCGCAAAATAGATGATCAGGACGCCTACAATGATGAAGGCAAACTGTTTAAAAAGATAAATCTCCGTATTCCCCTTGTACATTTTATACGCAAGCAATCCTGTCGAGCTGTACACGGCCAGCAGGGACACCAGGGCAAGCAATACTACCACGGCCCAAATGACTTTATCGCCCTTGGTTTTTTGCCTCAGGCTGAAAGAAGGTTTTCCTATTGTAGCAAATTCATTCATGTCTCAATTATCAGGTTTTGTTCATTGCTGTCTCTGCTGGTCACCGGACATCCGGCTCATAAATCAAAAACCGCTTCTTTAAACTGCTTTCCCCGGTCCTCATAATTCTTGAAAAGATCAAAACTTGCGCATGCCGGGCTAAGCAATACCACATCTCCTTTATCGGAAAAATGAAAAGCTGCCTTTACAGCTTCCTGTGCACTCGAAGTATTCACCATCAATGGCACATCACTCTGAAAAGCCTCGTGAATTTTCCTGTTGTCTACTCCCATGCATACAATGGCTTTTACTTTTTCCTTAACCAGGCTCCTGATCAGGCTATAATCATTGCCCTTGTCGATGCCGCCCAAAATCAATATCACCGGTTTTGTCATGGTTTCCAGCGCATACCAGGTGGAGTTGACATTGGTGGCCTTGCTGTCGTTAATGAATTCCACTCCCCTTACCGTACTCACATATTCCATGCGATGTTCCAGCGTTTCGAAACTCTGTATGGCTTCGCGTATTTTTTGCTTTCGGATGCCGACGGTGACAGCCGCCAGCCCGGCGGCCATGGTATTGTATTGATTATGGATTCCTTTTAATGCAAAATCGTAGATGCTCATCTGCATTTTTTCCGTACCAACCTGAATGGTCATCTGTCCGTTCCTGATAAAACCCCCTTGGTTTAGTTCTTGTTGCATAGTAAATGGTAATGGGTTAGAATAAAATGAATACTGGTTTACGTATCTTTTTGTCACAGGATCGTCTGCACAATAAATGAAATAGTCGCTGCTCGTCTGGTTCATCCCAATCCTGAACTTGCTCCTGATGTAGTTTTCGAATTTATATTCATAGCGGTCGAGATGATCCTCCGTGATGTTGGTGAGGATGGCGATATCCGGCCTGAATGTGTGGATATCGTCCAGTTGAAAACTGCTGATCTCCGCCACGTACCAGGGCTTGCCTGCTTCGGCTACCTGCCTTGCAAAGGAATAACCGATATTTCCTACTATGGCGCAGTCCAGGCCTCCATGCTTGCAGATATGGTAGGTCATCGCCGTGGTGGTTGTCTTTCCATTGCTTCCGGTAATGCCGATGATCCTGCTATCCCCCTTATATCTATACGCCAGTTCAATCTCACTGATCACGGGAATACCTTTCGCCCTGATCGATTTGACCAGTTGGTTTTTTTCCGGTATGCCTGGACTTTTCATAATTTCCTGCGCATTCAAAATTTTATCTTCCGTATGTTTCCCTTCCTCGAAGTCAATTCCCCTGGCTTCCAATTCCTTTTTATAAGCCGGTTGTAACGTCCCGGCATCAGAGAGAAATACTTCATACCCGCGCAAACTGGCCAGGACTGCCGCACCCACACCACTTTCGCCTCCGCCCAATATGACCATGCGTTTGCTCATTCTTTGAGAATTTGTGTTTGTCCAGAGGGTCAACCGGATTAAGGGGGGTTTTTCAAAAGCATGAATTCAAACTGCACCACAAATCTTTTCATTCAGGGTTTCCCCATACAATCGATTAATTGGTTTTTCATAACATTCGTCTATCGGTCCTTATATTACCTGATCTTCAGCGTTACAATGGCGAACACCACGCACAAAATCGTTACGATCCAAAATCTTGTCACGATCTTGCTTTCATGGTAGCCCAATTTCTGGTAGTGATGATGCAAAGGGCTCATTAAAAAGATCCTTTGTCCTATTCCGTATTTTCGCCGGGTATATTTGAAATAGGTAACCTGGATGGTTACGCTCAGTACTTCCACCAGGAAGACGCCGCAAAAAATGGGTATCAGCAATTCTTTCCTGACGATAAACGCCAGGGCTGCAATAACACCGCCTAACATCAGGCTGCCCGTGTCGCCCATAAATACAGTGGCAGGATAGGCATTATACCAAAGAAACCCCAGGCATGCACCGATAAGCGCCCCGATAAAGATGGATAACTCGCCCAGGTTTGGGATATACATGATGTTTAGGTACTCAGCCAGCCGGATGTTTCCGCTTGCATAGGCAAAAACGCCGAGGCAGGTTCCCATGACAGCGCTAACCCCGGTGGCCAGGCCGTCAATTCCATCCGTAATATTGGCCCCATTGGATACGGCAGTGACGATAAAAATAACAATGACTATATATAAGATCCAGGTTGCCCCTCTTAATGCCGTTGGCAATAATTTGGAATAATTGAATTCATGATTTTTTACAAATGGAATGGTCGTGATAGGCTCCCTGGCTTCAACAAACAAACGCTCCTTTCCGTCGACCACGATCGATTTGATGCCAGTGGTGTCAGCGGGCTTGGTAGTCCCGACATATTCACGCCATACCTTGGTGTTGCTGTTGAAATAGATCGTAGCGCCTACAACAAATCCCAACACCACCTGGCCAAGGACCTTAAACCAGCCAGCCAATCCGTCCTTATCTCCTTTTTTATATTGAATGCCCTGTTGCTGCGCAAGGTGTTTGGCCCGCAGCTTCAGGTAGTCATCGATAAAACCGATCATGCCGAGCCAGATGGTGCTGAAAATCATCAGCCGGATATAAGCCTTGTTCAGATTGGCCAGCAGAAAGGTAGGGATCAGGATCGCGAGAATGATGATCAGTCCGCCCATGGTAGGCGTTCCCTTCTTTTGTTGCTCTCCTTCCAGCCCCAATTCACGGACACTCTCACCCACTTGTTTGTTCCTAAGAAAATTGATCAGCCTGCGGCCATACAGCATGCTGATCAAAAGAGATAATAAAACAGCCAGCAATACCCGGAAAGTAATGAACTGGAACAAAGTTCCACCGGGTATTTTAACCCCAATTTGTTTTAGCCAATCAAACAGATGGTACAGCATGTTGGGATTTTTCTGGCTGTTTATTTGTTACCGTCCAAGGTTTCTTTATCAAGATCAATATATTATTTGTCCAATATTTCAAACATTT
>DATHGW010000671.1:0-2443 GCA_035317445.1 Puia sp. | reverse complement strand
AAAAACATTTCTGATCTCTCTGAATCAGTACCGGCGCGAACGGGTCAGCACGCAGCTCAGTACAGGGATCATCGGTCCATGGGCAGGAAATGAGGATATGCAAAAGGATATCCATCGCTGGATCCACTATATCCAACCCCTGGGTTGGCATAACCAGGTCCAAAATGATATCGTGCTGAATTACCAGTTCAATAATGAAAGACAGCTGTTAACCGCAGGGAATTGCTTTTCCTTGTCTTCCTATGCCAGCGCAAGGATCGGCACCTTAAGTACCAGGGCGTCGGCAGGCATGACCGCGATGCTGGGTCATTTTGATTCGCCGTTTTCTGTCGAACCACAGGCACGCAAAAAAAAATTTCAATTTTACCTCTACGATATGCCGGTTGCAAATGCTATCGGTTACGACGCAACGCTTCAGGGAGGACTATTCAATCACTCCAGCGTCTACACGATACCCGCTAACAATATTAACAGGATAACCTTCGTGAACAGGTGGGGAATCGTAGTCATTTTTAAGCGGCTTTATCTCGAATATTTCCAGTCCTGGAATTCGCCGGAATTCAGTACGAGCACGGATCACCGCTCGGGAGGTCTGCAAATAGGGTTTGGGTTTTAAATATCCTGCCTCAAAACTCATTTTGCCATATCGTGGGGCTTCTTTTATTTTATGGGTTTAAATTGTTTGGATATGCCTTCAAGTTATTGCGAAGTCGTTTGGGCTATGGACAAAGACAACGTCCATGTGCGTTATCACGACAAAGAATACGGATTTCCCATTCATGATGACAATGAACTTTTTGCGAGGCTGGTGCTGGAAATAAACCAGGCCGGTCTTTCCTGGACCACCATTCTGAACAAAAAAGAGCATTTTTACAAAGCTTATGACCAGTTTGATATTTCAAAAGTGGCGCGGTACACACAAAAACAAAAAGATCGCCTGCTGAACGACGCAGGGATCATCCGTAACCGGCTGAAGATAGATGCGGCCATCGACAATGCAAAACAGATCCTCGCCATGCAAAAAGAATCCGGTTCTTTCAAAAAATGGCTCGATAGGCATCATCCGCTCAGCAAAGAAGAATGGGTGAAGCTTTTTAAAAAGACCTTCAGGTTTACCGGCGGAGAGATCGTGAACGAATTTCTGGTGAGTGCGGGTTACTTACCCGGCGCGCATATCGCCAGCTGCCCGGTCTATAAGAAAATACTCAAACATCATCCCGCCTGGTCAAAAACGGGTTTAGTTTAATTGCACATGCGGCAGGCGATAATGCTGTCCGTCGTAGAGGTATAGCTCATCAATTTCATAGGTCCAATATTTATGCAGGGGTGATTCGGAAAGGAGTGTTTCGATGTCTTTTTTTGTTTCTCCGGTAAAGGTGATCCATACCTGCTGACTTTCCATGGAAACAACATATTGATCGATGACTCCTTTCTCGATCAGGTTATTGATAAAGGTTCTGTGCTCCGGTATCAGCGACATAAATTCATCATCCATGTCAAATCGTATAGTGGCCTGGAATTTTTTCATACACGGTCTTCTGGTTAACAATATTTTTTCGTTGCGCTCAAAGTGTCCAGTCTATGACCTGGTTCACCCATTCTTCCCTATACGGCACCGTTACCTTGATGTAGTTGTCGGAATAACCTTCCATAAATTCGTGCCTGCTGTCCTTTTCCAATAATACTTTCCGGATTTTGCCTGCATGTTGTTGTGTAAAATATTGCATTTTCATGTAGGAGAGATTGCGCAATGCCTTGTTTCTCTCGTGGCGGACAGGAACAGGTACTACAGGCCTGATGTCGACGGCCCGGGTATGATCCCGCTCGGAATAAGTAAACACGTGCAAATACGAAATATCCAGCGCATGCAAAAAATCATAAGTGGCTTTAAAATCCTCTTCTGTTTCTCCCGGGAAACCGGCAATCACGTCTGCTCCGATGGCGCAATGCGGCATCAGGGCCTTAATATATTGCACCCGGTCAGCATACCCTGCGCGCTTATACCTTCTTCGCATCAGACCCAGGATCCGGTCGCTGCCACTTTGCAAAGGGATATGAAAATGAGGCATGAACTTTTTACTGGAAGCCACAAATTCGATGATCTCATTCGTCAGCAGGTTGGGTTCAATGGAAGAGATCCTGTATCGTTCGATGCCATCGACCTGTTCGAGGGCAACTAGGAGCTCGTAAAAATGGGTAAAATCGCCCAGGTTTACCCCCGTGAGTACAATTTCACGAATGCCCTTTGCCGCGAGTTCATGAACATTTTCCAAAACATGTTCAATACTGTCGCTGCGGCTTTTGCCCCGCGCCATGGGTATGGTGCAGAAGGAACAATTGTAATCACATCCATCCTGCACTTTGAGAAAGCTGCGCGTGCGGTCACTGGCAGAATAGGAAGAATGAAATTCATAGACATCTTCGATCTCACAACTGCAGATCT
>DATHGW010000670.1:0-10571 GCA_035317445.1 Puia sp. | reverse complement strand
AGAATGACCTTTCCCCTGCCCATCCTTTTCAGTTCTGCAATAAACCGGATGCCATAGATCTTGCTGCACGCGTATCCAAGCACCTGGCTGATGACCAGCCAGACCTTGAATTGAATGCCTGCGAAACTCATGCCTTCGAATGTGCAAACGGTAAAGCCTTTCCGGAATCCGTATACCGTGGCATAAGTCAGAAAAGTAATGATGGAAGCATATAAGGCGACCAGCATCTGGCTGCGGGAATATGTTGTGGCGATGGATTTACTCAAGATGATGACCTTGATTCAAGATGATGCAATATCATATTCCTGTAATGGTCCAGGTTGGGCAGGGGCTTGTGCTCGATCTTTGCCAGTTCATCCCAGCGCCGCATTTGAATGATCAGGTTAAAGAGCGGGTATTGCTCAAAGGCCTCAGCTTCGTCCTTTTCCATCCTTCCTCCCTGAAATTCCAGTGTTTTTTTGCTCGCGTCGGAAAGTTGATCATAATAACCCGGATCCTTATACGTCAGGTATCTTTTTGCTTCAACATGCGATTCGACCAGCCGGATGACTTTTTTAGAAAAGCCTTTCTTACCGAGGAATTCAGCGGCAATCTCCTCGTGGTCTTTGATGCCAAATCCATCCATTTCATTATCGCCATGCCCCGCCTCACAAATATGGCCGATATCGTGGAGAAAGGCGGCCAGCACCACTTCCTCATCGAATCCCTGCTCTTCGGCAAGCTGGGCAGCCTGCACCATGTGCTCCAGCTGGGTCACTTTTTCACCGGCATATTCTTCTCCTCCATGTTGTTGATAATACCCCATGATTTCATCCGTGATCTGTGTGGCTTGAGCTGTATTCATGTTCTGCAATATTATTTTATAATAGTACCAATAGCTTCAGAACTTCCATGATCCGGCACAAAGTGAAATCCAAGCAATGCGGCGATCGTCGGCGCGAGTTGTTTCTGGTATATCGGTGATCCCGTCTTTACGACGCCAAGCGCCCGGGTATCGGGACCGATCGCAGCAATCCATATCTGGCCTGCGTCTGCAATTTTTTCCCCGTGATCGCGCCATTGCTCTTTAATCTTGTCTCCACGTCCATGATCACAGGTAATGATCAGCGTGGTCTTGTTTTTATATTCGGGCATGGATTGAATGATGGACCAAAGATCCGCAATCATGGCGTCTTCAGCATGGGCGCTGCCCAGGTATTGATCGTATTCACCCGCATGCGCATAGTCATCGGTCTCATCAAAAGCAATGTACAATACTTTTGGTTTATATTTTTTCAGGTATTCACGGCCGGCAAAATAAGTGAGTACGTCGGGTCTTACGCCGATGGGTTTTGTGGTCAGCAGTTGGATGTCGTTGATCAGTTTAAGGTTGGGGTCGTCAAAATGCAGGGTGTCCACGTCAGCATTAACATAAATCCCATTGCGCCATGTGTTCAGGATATAAGGAAAAACATCCCAGGTGGAAAATACAGCCAGTTTATCCGTGTATCCTTTTTGCTTATTGATAAATTCTAATACATTGGTATTCTTATTTTTTATTTTGTCGTTTGAATTGACCGACGTATCCGGGTATCCCGTAAATATTTCATTGTAACCGGGATAAGAGAATTTGTAAGGATTGGCATTGTTCACCTCACTGCCTGCGGTTCTGTCTCCATATAACTGCCCATGCTGTACGATGGTTTTCCAGAAGAAAGGAAATAATTTTTTTCTTCTTTCATTGCGGTCATCACTCCAGAATTGCATAGTGATGGCAGCTGAATCGCGGGTAAAATGTTTATTGACGATAATGGCCGAGTCAACACCGCCGAAAACTTCCTCCCAGCGCATGCCATCGAGTGTGAACACGATGACGTTCTCTGTCTTCTTTGACTGAGCGAATGAAACAGATGCCTGGATCAGGAAAACGAGCGAAAGGATTTTTTTCATCTTGGAAAGTAGCTTTTTAAAAAAGGCGAAACCTTGAAAAGTTTCGCCTGACACTTAAGAAAAAACTGCAATGGAACGAAGGTTTGTTGTTTTAAGGTTTATTTGACGAGCCAGACGTCCTGATTAATATCATCGGTTCCACCAAACTGGCTTTGAATGGCCGCCTGGTAATTGACTCCATTAGCAGTTATTTCATTGGTGGGATACTGCCATCTCCTGGGTATCACGCCACCATTGCCCGTACCGGGACCTGCGTCAAATATGGGAACGCCTGTTCTGCGCCACTGGTAGTAGGCCTGGTAACCTGAATTCCGGGCATAGGCCAGATATTTCTGCAAAAGGATCTGGGCCAGACCAATTGCGTTATCGCCGTTGTATTTGACTGCAGGCTGATTGAAATAATCAGCGAAATAAAAATGGACGGTATAGGGGATTTCAGCACCTGAGTTCGCCTGGAGCGTCACCGTGTTCACGCCGTCAACGATACCGTAAAATGCAAACTGAGCTTTAATACCATTCTGGTACCATTGATCTGCGCTGCCGACGATCCATCCCCTGTTGATCGCTTCTGCAATACAAAAACATACTTCGGGATAACTGAGAATGTATGTATTCTCAGCGGTGTAACCCGAATAAAAATGGTTTCTGTTGTATAACGACAATTTCGACTCAACCAGTCCGGAGCCCACCAAAGCGCCCATCGTGCTTAAATCCATACCAGAAGGCGCGCCAACAAATGATTGGTAAGAAGTATCCTGGAATCCCAGACCCCGGGCAGGTTCCCCGAGTACCATAGCACGAAGGTCATGCAATTGCCCCAAAGTTGTTTCCAGCGTGGCGGCAAGATTTAACCGGATCTGGTTATTACCAAAATTGGTAATGTTATCAGGATAATAATTATAACTGCTGTTGTAAACATACTGCAGGTTATCATCGCTGCTGGTGAAGATCGGATATTGATCAGGATTATTATAGATCGTGGCAAACTGTTGCGGTACATTCAGATCTGCATCGGCGGCTTGTTTGCTGAGTTCGATCAGTACGCGGAGTTTATAACTATTTACCACCTTCTGCCATGCGATCAACGCATCGCGTGGTGACAATGGGTTACTGATTCTTTCGGCATAATAAAAATCACCTGAAAATTCAAGAAATCCGTCTTTAATAAAAGACGCCAGCATGGTATTGGCAGAGTCGAGCCAAACCAGGGATTGTTTGAAGATATCCTTTTGGGTATCGTATTTGGGTTGGATGTTTTTTAAGCCCTGCAATGCTTCTGTCATAGGAAGGTCGCCCACTTTTTCACTCATACTGACAAAAAAGAAAGCGCGGAAAAAGAAACCAAGCGCATGATATGGGTTATTATCTGATCCGGCAGCTCTTCTTGCTTCCGATTCCATAGCAAGAACATTATTCAGCTTGTCGTATTCCAATGTTGCACTTCCTGTCCAGTATTGGTTACTGCCATAATAAACATAGTTGGAGCAAATATTCTGGCTTTGCTTGTCTTCGTCGCCTCCGGGAAATACAACTATGGTATTCAAAACAGATTTTAATACAATGCCGGGCGGAACTTTGCCGGGCAATGGTTGGTTCGGGTTATCGGCATATTGCTCAAACTTTTTAGAACATCCGGTACCAAAGAGGATGGCCGTAAGAGCGAGTATTGCCGGAATTTGTAAACGTTTCATATTAATATTTTTATTGTTTGATATTATTTATGTTAATACTCAGGAGTTTTTAGAATACGACGTTTATATTAAAACCATAACTCCTGGTAGTAGGCGTTTGCAATGTTTGCTCCCTGGCGATCTGGTTAAACTGGTTTCTTCCGGGGAACTGATCCACATCGATATCATAAAAATCTTTATGGAAGAAATACAGCAGGTTCCTCCCTACGAGTGAAATATCAATTTTACTGATAAAGGTCTTGACGAACAATTTTGAAGGCAATGAATAAGAGATTACCACTTCTCGCAATTTAGCGTAAGTCTTGCTGGTACTGGTATGCTCTGCATCATTGTAGAAACTGCTCACATAGTCCTGTATCCAGGGTGTGGCAACAGTATTGGGTGAAAATTGAAGGCTTTTGCCATTTGTGATGACCCCTGTCACCGGATCGTAAGCAATATTTGAAGATCCGCCGACTACGGCAACCTGGTCACCGCTCAGGATTGGCTTACCATTTGCCACGGCACCAGCGTATCCTGCATCACCCCAATGCTCTGATTCATATAACCTGGCCTGGCCGATTTTTCCGGTAACTGTATTTTCTCCACGGCCCCCTTCTGTCATCTTACGTTTTACATAGTCTCCGATCGTTCCTCCAACCATTCCGTCGAATTGAAAAGACAGTGAGAAAGATTTATAGGTAAAGCGGTTGTTTATGCCCCAGGACCAATCTGGATCGGCATGTCCGAACGGTTGACTCTTTGGCAAATAGATTGGGAAACCCGACTCATCCACGATCACCACTCCTTGAGGCGTTTTCGCTTCCGCGCCTATAAACAGTTCATCAACACGGTCGCCAACCTTTAAGGGATAGCCAGGGCTATTGGGATTGACTTGTTCTTTAACTCCACCAGCAAATGCAGCATACACTTCTTTATAAGTTGCCCAATTTGCCAAAATATTCCAGCTAAAGTCTTTGGATTGAATTGGCGTCGCTGTGAGGGTTAATTCACCTCCCGTTCTTTTTGTTGTAAGACCGTTTGTAGTATAATAGCTCAACCCACTTGTTTCTGAAATAGACTGGTTAGATATAGTCGGTCCATCTTTATATTGAAAATAAGTTGCACTTAAACCCAGCCGGTTGTGCAGGAATCGAACATCAAACCCAAACTCAAAGTTGCTGCGCGAAGATGGTTTGATGGATTGGTCTACTGCATAAGTAGGCGCTGCAGCGGCAGTTTGGTTATTATATGCAGTGATGGTTGAATAAAATGGTGTGGCCAAACCATAAGACGGCCCATCATAAGGGGTATAATAACTGTTACCATATCCCACAGGGCTTGCCGCGCCGGCAGCCTGGAATGAGGAGCCAATAAAAGCACTTGTTCCGCCATCTTTTACATTAGCATAACTTCCCCTTACTTTAAGGAAAGTAATGGCAGCTGGCAGGTCTACATAGTCAGATATCACAGAACTTAATGCCACAGAAGGGTAGAAATATGCATTTTTGCCTGTAGGCAATGCTGAAGTTTTGTCAACACGACCCGTTGTTGACAACGTAAGGAAATTTCTGAACGTTAGATCTACTGAATAATATGCACTTAACATTAAAAGATTTGATCCATAGGAAAAAGAACGCACCGGCAAAACGGAATTAGCAAAAGTATAAAGCTGCGGTATGATCAATTGATTGGTGCTGTTATAGCTGGATGTATATTTCATGTTTCGTGCCGACCCACCTCCATTTGCACTGATGGAAAAACCAGAATTGCCAATATTTTCCTTGTTATAGCTCAGCAAAAGTTCGGTATTATTTTCCCAAAGATCACGACGGTCTTCGCGATAATTACCTCGGTTGTGCTCATCACCATAAGGATGGGCAGACCAGGGTTCTTTTTCAGTTCTCAATACATTGTATGTCGTCACGTTTGAGCGCAACTGAAGGCTTAAATTTTTATTGAATTTATACGAGAATGCCAGCCAGCCATAGAGATCATTCTTGTAGTGACTCCGCAGCCATTCATAGCTCATGAAATAAGGATTCTGGTAACGCTTGTATTCGACAAACATGGATTGAGTACCTTCCTTTCCTGGTTGCCAGATCGCCTTGATCTTGGGATCTAACACATTCCAGTCAGAGCCGGTCCAGATATCAACATCGTAGATGATGCTGTTGGGTCCGTAGGTAACATCCGGAATGTTATCGGTAAACTGGTGGTTATAATTAATATTTCCTTCAATCTTGAATTTGTCGGATACCTCATAACTTTCAATCAGGTTAAAATTAACCGTGTTCAGACTGGTATTCGGGGTAATGCCTTCCTGGTAAGATTGCGATACAGACATGCGCAGGTTGGATTTGTCTGTAACTGCAGAGAAACTGACGTTATTTTTGGTCAGAAATCCCGCCTTCAGGAAATTGTTCAGGTTATTTTTTCCGCGCGAAACCCATGGCGTTGGCTGGATGTGGCTCTGATGGGTAGAACCATCGCCAAACTGATAAGTGAAATATTGTGTGGGATCATACTTACCATCGAATTGAGGCAACATCAGACCAATATCCATCCTCGGCCCCCACACATCATAATCTTCATCATTGGTTCCGTCAACGGAATTGCCGTTGCTGTTATAATCTCCAAATGCGTATTGCTGTCTTTCACCACCACCGTACTGATTCTGCACTTTTGGATTGGCGATGAATCCCTTGCTGATCTGGTTACTCGTGTTAAACTCTACCGTAAAACCTTTTTTATTCCTACTGCCTCTTTTGGTCGTGATTAATATTGCGCCATTGATACCGCGGCTACCGTATAAAGCGGCGGCAGTTGGGCCTTTTAATATGCTATAGCTTTCAATATCATCAGGACTGATATTCCAGGTATCTGAATTGATAGGTATGCCATCCACGACAAAAAAGTTCAGTGGCGAACCACGCAAAAGCACAGTTGGTGTGGCCAGCAATTCCTGGTTAATTCCGATGTTTAGCCCGGCCACCTTGCCAACAAGGCCATTGATTGGATTCGGCTCGCGGGCTTTCAGCAACTCGGATCCTTTGACTTCCTGAATCGAATAACCCAAACGCTTTGCTTCTTTCTTGATGCCCAATGCGGTGACCACAACCTCATTGAGGTCTTTCGCGCTGGCTACAACACTGATGGTGATATTGTTAGCGCCAGTGACCGTGTATTCCTGTCTTGTCACGCCAACGCCACTGATAACCAAAACATCGCCCTCTTTGGCTCTGATGGAAAAAGTGCCATCGACACCGGTGGACATACCGGATTTTGTTCCTTTAATTAAAATGGTGGCTCCCGGAATGGGCGTTTGATCGGTAACGGAAACGATCTTACCCGTAAGTGTTTTTTGAGCTAGCGCAAGATGCGGCAATACAAGTATGACCAGTAAAGCGCAGATGGCCCTGATGAATTTTTGTCTCATAAGAAGCTTTTTTTGTTTTGGTACTGAAAGACTGGGCGAAACTATTGCAGTTATGTAAAGAGAAAGTTAAGGATATTTTACTTAAATATTATCAAAAGTTCATAAATACTAAACTAATGTTCAGTATTTATAAAGAATCTTTACATTAAAGTAAAACCTAATAAATAATTCATTATCAATTACTGAAGCTGTTCTCGCAACAGAGAAAAGGAAAAAACCCGCTAAAAATCTTAAAAAAAATAGATGATCAGGATCAGCGCATTGACCTGACCCTTATTCTTAAGCCTGTGTTTCAACCTGCCATCAAAGAATATGGTATCGCCGGCATGCAATACAAATTTTTCTGTATCCACCTGGTATTCGATACTGCCCTTCAATACATATTTACATTCAAATGCATCGGTCTGGATCAATTGCTTTCTTTCGGCGCCCACTTTCAATTCCAGTAAGACCATATCCGTTGTGTCTGAAGTAAAAGTCCGGGTGAGTATCCGCTTGTAAGTAAACCCTTTGACGGGCTCCTTTCTAAAGGGGATCTCTTTGCCCTTCCTCACAACCAATACTTTTCCATTGCTGACATGGTCATGCATGGATTCGAAAAAGGTCTTTAGGTCCTCGCCCAGGGAATGAATAATATTAAACAAAACCGGAAGGGAAGGAACGGTACGATTGTTCTCGATCTGCGAAATGAGTCCCTTGCTTACACCAGCCTTATTGGCCAGTTCCTCCACGGTGATCCGCTGTTGACCGCGCTTGGCCTTGATCTTGTCACCAAGCAGTAAAATCAGCTCCTGACTCATAGGCAAGAATGGTTTTGGCGACACAAAGTAATTATTATCGAACCAAGATCAAACAAATTCAATAATTAAGCGTAGCCCGCTCATTCCTTCATGATTTGTTCATACAAATACTACAAATCGTTAATACGCGCATAAAGTTCAGGTAATACTAAGTTGCGACCTTTGAAAAACCTCCGTAATGGAAAAACGTCCCCTTGATGTTGCCGTTATCTCTGATATTCACCTGGGCACTTATGGCTGCCAGGCCGGTAAGCTGGTCAATTACCTGAAAAGCATCTCGCCGAATATTCTTATCCTGAACGGCGATATCATTGACGGCTGGCAATTCAGCAAAAGATATTTTCCTGTCTCACACATGATGGTGATCAAAGAGATCATGCAATTCATCACCAACGGAACCCGCGTTTTCTATATCACGGGCAATCATGATGAAATGTTAAGGCGATATGCAGATATCCAGATGGGCAATTTTACCCTGACCGACAAACTGGTGCTCGAGATCGATCATAAAATGACCTGGATATTTCATGGCGACGTGTTTGACAACACAACCAAAGGCAGCGCTAAAATATTTGCCAAGTTGGGCAGCGGTGGTTACGGCATGCTGATCCTTTTCAATCGTTTCATCAATTTCTTACTGACCTCCATCGGCCGGGAAAGGGTTTCCATTTCCAAAAAGGTCATGGCGGGCGTAAACAAAGCGGTAGCCAAGGTAAATGACTTCGAACAGATCGCCGCTGAACTGGCTATTCAAAAGGGATACGACTATGTGATCTGCGGCCATATTCATCAGCCGCAAAAACGGGTCGTTGAAAATGAGGATGGAAAAGTGATCTACCTCAATTCGGGGGATTGGGTGGAGCATCTTACTGCACTTGAATATTATCAGAATGAATGGACCATCTTTGAATACGACGCCAAATCATTTCCCGCGGCCCCCGCTGCGGAGGAAAGAGTCCCGGTCAGTGTCATGACCGATGACATCAATTTCTATATTAATTCACTAGCCATTTAAATACTATGAAAATCTTATATTCAGTACAAGCAACCGGGAATGGCCATATCAGCAGGGCCATGGAAATCCTGCCATTCCTGAAAAGGTACGGGCAGGTCGATATTTTTCTGAGTGGCGCCAACAGCAGCCTGCCATTGGACGCACCCGTAAAATTCAGGAGCAAGGGTCTTTGCATTTTTTATAACAATACTGGCAGCCTTTCTTATTGGGAAATGGCCAAACAATTCTCGCCCTTGCGGATCATGAAAGAAGTGCGTGATTTGCCGGTTGAACAGTATGACCTTGTGCTCAACGATTTCGAATGCATCACTTCGATGGCCTGTGCACTTAAAAAAGTTCCTTCTGTCAATTTCGGGCACCAGGCAAGTTTTAAATCTCCCAAAACACCACGGCCTTTTAAAAAAGACATCATGGGAGAATGGATCCTTCAGCATTACGCGCGTGCAACCCAATGGCTTGGATTGCATTTTGAATCCTATGATGATTTTATTCTTCCGCCAGTTGTTAAAAAAGATATCCTGCAGGCAGATCCCGTTGATCTGGGGCATATTACCGTTTACCTTCCATCATACAGCGACCGGGAACTCGAAAAACATTTTTTAATGCTACGCGAATCCAGGTTCCAGGTTTTTTCGAAAGAGGTCACGCAATCCAGGCAGCACGGAAATATTCATTTTATTCCAGTCAACAACCAGGCATTCATCAAAAGCCTGGTTCAATGCAAGGGCATTATCACAGGGGCTGGTTTTGAAACGCCAGCGGAAGCGCTATACCTGGGAAAGCAATTGATGGTGATTCCCATCAAAGGACAGTATGAACAAGCCTGTAATGCCGTCGCGCTGGAAAAAATGGGGGTGCGGCGGTTGCAGACCCTGGATGGACAATTCGTATCCGAGTTCCAGGATTGGATCAGTTCACCAAAAAAGATCACCCTCTCCCTCAGTCATTCTACAGAAGACATTATTCTTTTTCTGATCCATCATTGCACAGGCAAGAAACATGATCTGGATTTCTCGCCCTTCGCGCGGGGTCTTGCGCAACAGCATTTCGCATAAACAAAAAAGCCACCTTCATAGAAATGAAGTGGCTGCCAATGAGAAAATAACTGCATTTGCTTATAACCCAAACAACACTTGCAAAGTGCCTGCTAAAACCGGCAGCAAGATAGGCTCCCAATATTATGCGGGTCTTACACAATGGTTAAGAAAATATTAAGCACTGATTGCCCATTTGTAAATAGACCTTGAACCATTTTTTCACAACAAAGACCGTCAAAATGACATTCCAACCTTCCCGAAATTAGGGCGCTGTGATTCAATCTCTTATATAGTTGCCTGGTATCTCGATTATTAATTTCTTCGGGGTTTCTTCGGGGTTTCTTCGGGACCGCTTCGATAAATCCCGAAGAAGTCCCGAACAAACCCCGAAGAAACCTCGAAGAAATCATTGAAGAAAAAAAGAAGAAAATGCCCTGTCTCGAGCTAAGAAGTGACAACTTGACTGATCAATGGATAGCCGCTCATCTTGCAAACAAGAATCCCACCTGGTCCGGCCTAAGGCGAGACCAGATGGGATTCTTTATTAAGAAATTGGCTTTACTCTATTAAAAAGAATATTTCAGCCCCAACTGTCCCTGCCATCTTGAATTGATCGGATCACTGGTATAGTAATGCGTCTGGCCCGCTGGCGGGGGCAAATAATTAAATGTAGGAAGGTAT
>DATHGW010000669.1:0-2330 GCA_035317445.1 Puia sp. | reverse complement strand
ATCTACTTTTTTCATGACCACCACTTCATTGTCATATTTTCCTCTTTCCATGAGAATCGAAAGGGTGATGGTATCCTTGTTCATTTTCCGGAGCAGGGAATCATTGAATACAATATTGTAGTTCATAAATCCGACATACGAGATGACCAGGGTGTCTTTTGGCCAGGAGTCGTCGAAACGGAACGTAAAAGTACCAGCAGAGTCGCTCAATTTTCCCGTTCTTCCCTTTTTAAATTGCATGGACGCAAAGGGAATGCGTTCGTCGCTATGCGCATCTCTGATGATGCCTTTCAGGACTTTTGTCTGAGCATGGCCGACATGATAAGCCGAAAAAAACAGTACCACCATCCAAATGCTGTGTTGGCCATATTTCGGTAAGTACATATGCTCAAAAATACTGAATTGGCATAAAAGGGATTGCCAAAGTTTTGACAAAACAGCTGGTAGTTTGATCAAGATCCGAAGCCGGTTTAAACTTTTAAAGGGGAAAATGTTTGGAAAATCAGGAATTTATCAGTTACTTTGTGTTTCAAAGTACTTTTATGGACAGCCAGAATCCTTCTTTAGAAACCCTGCAGGACATTAAACGGATGATGGAGCGCTCATCCCGTTTCATTTCGCTGAGCGGTTTGAGTGGCTTAAGTGCAGGTATATGCGCTTTACTTGGGGCATATATTGCTCATGGCTGGATTGATGAATATTATCATGGTAACATTGCCCTGTCCATATTGAAATGGCAATTGGTGATTCTTGCACTGGTGGTATTGGCCGTTGCGTTGACCTCTTCTCTTTATTTCACCTGGAGAAAGGCAAAAAAAAACAGCCTGCCGGTTTGGGATCGCAGTTCCAGAAAGTTACTGATCAACCTGGCCATTCCTCTGGCTGCAGGAGGATTGTTTGTCGGAGGTCTTATCTATCATAATGAAGGGAGGCTGGTGGCTGCCGGGACCCTGGTTTTTTACGGTCTCGCCCTGGTGAATGCGAGTAAATACACACTCAGCGAAATCAGGTATGTGGGTATCCTGGAAATCCTGCTTGGCATTGTGAGTATGTACTATGCTGAGGATGGGTTGTATTTTTGGGCCCTTGGTTTTGGCCTAATCCATATTGTATATGGCATAATCATGTGGTGGAAATATGACAAAAAATGAAGAACCCGATTGGAAATCTGAATAAAGTTTTTGACAGCCGTATCCGGATGGGCGTCATGAGTATACTGTCGGTGAACGACGAGGTCAATTTTAATGACCTGAAGCAATTGTTGGAGCTCACCGATGGAAACCTTGCTTCGCACCTCATCAACCTGGAGGAGAATGGGTATATCAAAGTGCACAAAGGATTTGTGGGCAGGAAAACCAACACGACCTATTCCATCACCAAGTCCGGGGAAAAGGCATTCAGCGAACACATTGAAGCGCTGGAAAATATGATCAGGGGAGTTAAATAATTTTTTTCCCCAAATACTTTGAAATGCAAAGCACTTTCGAATATCGGGCCCTAAAATTAAAAAGTATGAAAATGGCTTTCTTTTTTCCGCATGCCATCGCAATGGCCGTGACCAGCCTGCTGATTGGATTGGTGTACGTGGCAGTACAACAAAATTACCGGTCAACGGCTAACGATCCGCAAATCCAGCTGGCTTATGAAATAAGACATCATCTTAAACAGGGAGGATCTGCCGAAAAATTATTTACAGACAGTATTGACCTGTCGCAGAGCCTTGGCGTTTTTGCCGTGATCTATGATAAAGAATATCAGCCCATCAGGTCCTCTGGCTTTTTGGATGGAAAATTTCCACAACTGCCGGAGGGAGTATTTGAATATGTAAAAACGCATGGCGAAGAACGCGTTACCTGGCAACCGCGGAAAGGTATCCGGATGGCCATGGTTGTGCTGGAGGCGGCTTATCCTGCTGCCGGCTTCATCGCCCTGGGCAGGTCATTGAATGAAATAGAATCAAGAGAAAAACAACTCAGCACAATGGCGCTGATGTGCTGGCTTGTAGCCATGGGTCTGATTGCTGTCGCCGGCCTGATCCAGTTCATGTATATCAATCGACAAAACTCAATATCAAAAGAAAACAGCTCATCATGAAAATTTCTATGAAACCCCTGACGATTCCCATTCTTGGGTTGATCCTGCTGATTCCGGCCAGTTATTTTTTGCTTACATTATTTGTCCGGGTCGTGTTCGGCTCCACGACACTCTACTATCATATTGCGCCTTCATTTTTGGAGGCACCATTCGATATATTTTCCTTTAACCGGGGTGTATGGATACTGTATGGTCCTTTGTTCGCCATCATGCTGAACACGCCGGCCATGATACAA
>DATHGW010000668.1:0-2265 GCA_035317445.1 Puia sp. | reverse complement strand
CGCATGATTTTTTTTAGTTTGATTTTCTCCGGTTTATTATCTGCCCATTCTTTGCAGGCGCAATCAAAAAACAAATACCCTGATCCTCCGGTGGTGGATGCTAAGACTTCGTTTCCCATGAAACTGACCGATGCGGAATGGAAAGCAAAACTTTCCGAGGGTCAATATTATATTTTGCGCCAGGCAGGCACAGAAAGGGCTTTTACGGGGAAATACGACCATTTCTATGAAAAGGGAACTTACTATTCTGCGGCCTCGCTTCAGCCGGTCTTTTCTTCCGACACAAAATTCAATTCGGGTACAGGCTGGCCAAGTTTCTATGCACCCATCAACCCCGAGGCAGTGCGGCTGATCAAAGACAATAGCGATGGCATGGAGCGCATAGAGGTGGTAGATAGTAAAAGCGGTTCGCACCTTGGACATGTATTCGACGATGGCCCGGCTCCCACCGGTAAAAGATATTGCCTGAATTCTGCCGCACTGATCTTCGTTCCTGAAGGCGGCAAGCCACCGGTAGCTTCCAAGCCCTGAGCAAACCCTGCGGCCAAATTGCAGCCATCCTGTTTCCCCTGGCATTGATCTATCCGTCTAAGTGCATGCATCTATAACATGCCTTATATGGAACCCATTAGAAAATCAGGATTTTGCGAATCTTCACCAGGTGAACGATTTTTATTGGTCCAGGAAAACGCTGAGGCCACCCTGGTCAGTGATCAAGGCCTTTATGCTTTCCAGGTCGGGCACCTACTCTTTTGACCTGGCCTGCCTCGATCAATCCGGAAAAACGATCTCCACTGCCGCGCTCACGGAGGTTTTTTTTGCTCATGACATCGATTACTGGATGAACAGCTGGATACCGAATGGACTGGCGATTTGATGCTTCCCGTGCCGGTCGTTGTTCGATGGCCGATGACCGCTGGCGGTTGACCGTTGACAGATGACAGATGACAGCTGACAGATTACTGTTGACAGACTATAGGGATTACCGGTGACTGACAACTGTTAACGGGCAGCTGTCAACGGTCAACTGTCAACGGTCAACTGTTAACGGTCATCTGTCAACAGCCATCTGACAGGTTTTCAAATAAAATAAATTTACCAAAACGGCGTTTGCTACTTAAACTAAGCTTATGTCCAATATCTACGAATGTTTAGAATGCCAAAAAACCATTTCCGAAGGCGTTCATATTTTCTCTACCAAGGTTCATGGTTTTCCACTTTGCCTCAGACATCAATGCTGGATTGTCGAATCAAATGCTTCCCCCGAAGCGAAAGCAGTCTATTTTGCATTAAAGTACAACAAGCTCCCCGCGGTGCTTGAATATTCCGATGGCAGGAAAACAACAGATGTGGCCATTCCCGGAAAACTCTTTATTGAAATGGATTCCAGGCCGGAACAAATCTCTGACCAGGCTTTCACTGACCTGTTCCTTGACTTTTACTCCTGGCAGGGTCAGATCCCCACATTCAAGATTCCCAAGTCCACCGTGCATGATCCCAATCAATTCAAGCAAACGGTTAACCGCCTGGTTGAACTTTGCATGGAGTTGAAAAGAACGGGATAGGCCGAATCAACTATCTTGCTGCCCAATGGAACTTGAGCAGGCGATCCGGTTGATTAAAAATCCCCCACAGGGGTCTGCGAACATCTTTTTGGCGGATAAGCCAGTAAAATGGGCGGACCTCGGCTGCGGCACAGGATTATTCACCCTTGCCCTCGCTGAACTGCTGCCGCACGGCAGCACGATCTATGCTATTGACGAACATGCCGACGCCCTGAAAAAAATCCCGGACAACTCCCGGCATTACATAATAAAAATCCGAGCCAATTTTATCGACGATGATTTGAGGTTGGAATCGCTCGACGGCCTGCTCATGGCTAATTCCCTGCATTTTGTGAAAGATAAGACGGCCTTCATACAGAAGATGTCTTCGATGCTTGCACCAAATGCCAGTATCCTGCTGGTCGAATATGACACGGATAAACCCAATCCCTGGGTACCTTATCCGATCTCTTTTCTTTCCCTAAAAAATCTATTTGAAAAACTTTCTTTTGGTCCTGTTCAGAAGCTGAACGAGGTTCCGTCAAAATTTAACAGGTCGTTGATCTATTCGGCGCATGTTGGTCACAGGAGAATCTCCCACTTACCTGCCTTGTCCTTGGCATAGGATAATCCATTGCTCATAAGATGCACAACCCTTCCGTCGTCATTGATGAAATTTTTTTTCTCGTATACGCGAATGCCATTGTTTTCCCTGGTCAGG
>DATHGW010000667.1:0-6261 GCA_035317445.1 Puia sp. | reverse complement strand
ACGATGCTGGGCAATTACATTGCCTTTTCGCATTTGCTCGGTGGCTTTTTACTGATCTTAGGATTGCTTACGCGGTTTGCATGTCTTTTGCAAATACCGATTCTACTCGGGGCCATTATCTTTATCAATTCCTCGGGTGATGTACTGAAACCATTTTCTGAATTAGCCCTCTCTATATTGGTCTTGCTATTGCTTATTTATTTTTTGATCGTAGGCAATGGTCCATGGTCGTTTAAACTGGCTGCTGAAGATAAAAAGTGACTGGCTTTGCTGCGTTATTTTTTTACGACTAACATCCTGGCCGGAAAAAAAATACTAAAAATGCTGCCCTTCCCAACTTCAGATTTCACTTCTATCCTCATCTCATGATACTGGGCAATACTTTTAACAATGGACAGACCCAGCCCATATCCTTCCCCGTCGGAATGGCCGGTTTTTTTAAACCGGTCAAATATTGAACTCAGCTCATCATGGGGTATCCCTATACCGGTATCCTGAATAAATATCGTATACGATTTTCCAGGAATCAGATGATCGGTGACGGCGATTTTGCCTCCCTCTTTATTATACCTGATGGCATTATTCACCAGGTTATAAATCAGTTGAAAAAGCAAATCGCGGTTAATCTGTTGTAAGGTCAGCGTTTCTGAAATATTCAATTTGTATAAAATAGCCTTGGCTTGCAACCTGTCTTGCAATTCTTCTATGACCTCTTCAAATAATCGCTTGACCTTGACCTGGTCAGACTTGGCAAATTGTTCGTTTTCTATCCGGGAAATAAATAAAAGGGAACGCACAATTTTTTTTAAGCGGTTCAAAGTATTCATCATGCCCATAAACCTTTCCTGCAAGTCTTCCCCCGGTTCATTTTCCATCATCAGGTTTTCCAGCTTATTCTGAAGAATGCTGATGGGCGTCATCAGTTCATGCGAAGCATTGGAGGTAAACTCCCTTTCTTTTTCGAATGCTTCCTTGATTTTATTCATCAGGTCGATCAGTGACTGATCGAGGTATTTAAAATCAGTGGTGGAAGTTCTGACCGGAAGAGGATGTTCTTTGAACGGAAATTTTCTGTTGACAAGCTTTGTATTGATGATAACGCTTAAGGGCCGAAGCAATAAGCGGGTAAATACCAGGTCAATGAAGAGCGTAAAGGCAATCAGTCCTATCAAAACATATAAGGCAACCCGCTGCAAGGGACGATTGTATTGATTGATCGCCGCGATGGTCTTGCCGATTTCGAGCAGATAATTTTTTTTTCCGTATTGAAATACATGGCTGAGTACCCGGTAAGTGAGGGTATCATTTTCTACCACGCGGCGGGAGGTTTCTATGGTATCCTGCCTTAATCGGGTGCCGGCAGGTTCCAGAGAAATGTATTCTTCTTTCAGCATGGTATAGCTTCCGTAGCTGGAATCGCCCGCTAAATAGTATTCTATACCATTCCTGTTAATGGTATTCAGCACTTTTGCCTTTTGTTCCTGAAGAGAATAGTTGGTATACTGAAAGGCCACGCTGTTGATCAACCGCGGAAGCAGCAATATAAACAGGAGCACAATGGCTGTTTTAGAAAGAGCTATGTAAAGGGTTAATTTGCTGATGAGTTTCACAGTCAGATTTTTATTTTATAGCCAATTCCCCGTATCGTTTGCAACCATTCCACTGAGTCATAACCGGACAGTTTTTTTCTGATGTTCTTTATATGCACATCAATATAGTTGGAATCGTAGTCATCGTCGGAAAAATTGCCCCAGATGTGCTCGCTGAGTTGCAGCCTGGTGAGCGGCCTGTTTTTATGCAGCAGCATATAACTGAGCAGATCAAATTCCTTTCGTGAAAAGTCTATCTCATTGTTCTCAAATAACACCAATCTCCTGGAAAGATCGATCGTAAACCCGCCCAATGAAACCAGTGAATCATTCAATCCGGACTTTCTGCGTGAAATGGCCTGCATCCTGGATTGCAATTCCAATAAAGAAAATGGTTTGGGCAGGTAATCATCAGCCCCGAGATCCAGGCCCCTGATCCTGTCTTCCAAATCACCACGGGCCGTAAGGATAATATAGGAGGCATCCGTACAAATGGCTTTGGCTTCCTTCAGGACATGCAAGCCATCCTGGTCGGGCAAACCCAGATCAAGCAGAATAAAATGATATGCATTGTCTTCCATCATCTGCCTCGCTTGTTTGGCTGTAAAAGCAAGATCACAGGCATAAAATGCTTTTTTAAGAAAGGCCGCCATTTCCAGCGCCATCGATCTTTCGTCTTCTATGATCAGAACTCTCATGTTATTAAAACTGGTAATAGAAGCCCGCATTAAAAAATGAATTCGCTTGTCCGGGACCGCTTTGTGCTTTATTGCTGAGTACAGCGAGCTGATAGTCCAATTCGAGCATATAGTTTGCCCTGCTGTAGGCAATCGGAAATTTAAAGTTATACGACAACACACTGAAGGTCGTTGTGGTGGTGGTCGTTGTGGTGCCGCCTTGGGAAGGAGGGGCCCCGACAATGGGCGTCAGCAGGACGCCCAGCAGACTATCCCGTAATCTTTTTTCAGTGATATAAGTTTGGTAAAAATGTTGCGTGCCGCCAACCACACTGAACTCAGGGGTAATGGAAATCACATCTTTCGCAGTAATGCTTCCCAGGGAGATCACTTTACCTATTCCCGCGGTCACAAACAGATCGGAACTTTTTCCAAAGGCGTAATCAACATTTAATTTTGCGTTTAGCCAGGTTTCATAGACAAGGGCCGCACTTGCATTGTCAGGACTTGACGCCTGCAGAAAAGGAGAATATTGCGGGTAAAAGGTATGGCTATAACTAAGATCCGCAGACAATTTTTTACTGAGCTTAAAGGCTATTCCGGCTCCCAGGTTTCCGGCGGAAACAGCAGCGCTGGTATCGTTCAATATTCTAAAGGCAAGGCCTGACAAATAAAACCCGGACCGCAGCCGGAATGTTGCGCCAGCGGCAACATAAGGAATATTTTCCTGGGCACGCTGGCCATAATAACTGGCATTATTGGCATACACTGCCCCGACAGTAAGCGAAGACTTAGTACCGGTTGTGTCGGTTGCCGCTGGTTTTGCCAAGCTGTCCGTCTGGCCGAAACCATGGGCGCTCCACAATCCCGCCGTGATCAAAGTAGTCATAAGTTTCATAAAGGTTAAAATTTGTATTTAGTGTATCCTGATGTTGGGTTTTAGGATTTTAGGTTTGATGATCTGTATGGGTTTTGCCGGTGTGATCGCCGGAATCGCGATCGGTTTTAGCTGCTTGCGTGATTTAGGAACTTCTTTGACCAAATCAGGCTTGCTTTTATTGCCGGGCTCTTCCGTAACTCTTCTACTGTCTGGCAGCGTGTCACAAAAGGACAGTAAAGCGGCATTTTGAATCAGGCTCACATGTGTATGCGGTCTACCGTCACTGGCCCGGCCTGTCACTGGGCGGATCACAAAAAGCGCCAGCATCAAAAAGCACCCGGATGAAATATTTCCTGTCATTATTTCTATATTGTCTTCGAGACAAAGGCAACAGGTTTTCGCTCATCGTCGAGCGAAAACCTGTTATTCTTAGGGTTATTTAATTTTCAGTCCTGCACCTGCCTTCATCTGTGTTTGCAATTTCAAAGATGCCGGCCTGGGCTTTACAGCATGTTGGATGCCAGCTTTTGCTTTTAAAGAAGCGTTGGCTGCAGCATTCTCACTGCTCCTGGCAGTACCACTGACCGTTTTCGTCCCTGATCCCATGGCCTCCCTGGTCTTAGTGCTGGAGGCAGAAACGGCAGCCTGATCATTTATAGACGCTTTCTGGCTGACTTTATTGCCCTGGTTTCCGGTACCAACACGGGCTTCCTGTTTTGTGGGACCAGCTTTCATTTCTGCCTTAGTCGCCGTATGGGTTTTAACGGATGTGTTTGCTGAAGAATTCAGGTTCTCGTTCGCTGAACTTCCCGCTACGGTTGCATTTACGGTGGCTGCCTGTTCGGTTTTCGCGGTAGCCTGGGCGAATGTGGCGCCCGACAATAATAAAGCTGCTGCCAATAATAATTTCGTTTTCATAATGTCTGTTTTTAAAATTGAATAATTTGATTACAAAACAAAACTATTGGTGGAAGATGAAGGGAAGATGAAAATTGAAAAGTTTTGGAGTTATTGTGGAGAGATGTTCTAAATGTATGTAAATCAGCTTGTTGCAATTATGTCAATTAAAAAGGCCCTGCAAAATGGTTCATTTGCAGGGCCTTTTTGTTCAATTGTCGATTGAATCAATCATTATATCGACGATGGGTCCCATCCTTGCCTGTATTCACGCGACAGGTATTTATCGGCATCCGGCAGGTTCGTGATTTTAAGACTGGCTGCATCATATTTTAACAGCCTGCCCGTTCTCAACGCCACACCATACAAATTCACCGCCTCCGTAATGTGTTCTGCCTCCATAAAATTTCCGGGATACTGTTTCCCGGTCTTGCAGGCATTCACAAATAAAGGAAGGGCATCTGAAGTTTGCTGAACCTGGCTCCGGGCATCCTGCTTTACTTCAGCCGTCATGGCAGATTTTTTTCCTGAGATCAGCTGTGGATTCTGTACGTTGAAACCGGCGAGTATTTTTCCTTCGGTACCCACAAACATCATTCCTTCCGCGGGAAGTTCTTTATTCTGATCCAACAGTTCAGCGGGTATCGCAGGCCTCATTCCACCATCATACCAGCAAAGATCTACGGGAGGCCTGGAACCGTTGGCATCGTATTTAAACCGTACAGAACTGGCCATAGGGAAGGAAAAATCATTTTTGATCTGGAAGGGAACAGGATCATGCATGCCGCAGACATGACTCAGGTTCGGTTCAATTACCATAGGCGCCTGTAATTGTAGGGCATTGAATACTGTCCAAAGGCTATAATGTCCCATATCAGCCATCGATCCGCCACCGAAATCGTACCATCCCCGGAATACCATGTGCGTATAATTTGGACTATAGGGCCGATTGGCTTCGGGTCCCAGCCAAAGATCCCAGTCGAATCCATCCGGAACGGCGGGCGTATCTGTTGGGAGCGTGGGATATTGTGGCCAGACCGGGCGGTTGGTCCAGTTGTGTACCTCGGTGAGGGTCCCGATGGCTCCTGCATTGATCCAGGACATAATCGTTTCCATGCTTCCATTGGAATCCCAGGGAATGAAATGCGTGATCACTTTGCTGTCGCGGGCGGTTTGAATCACTTTTTTTCCTTCAAGCAACCGGTTGGAGAGCGGTTTATGGATCAATACATGTTTGCCTCTTTTCATCGCGGCAATGGAGATGACGCCATGAAGATGGTCGGGCGTCATGATCTTGACTGCATCCAGGCTTTTCTCTTTATCGAAGAGCTGCCGAACGTCGGCGTACGAATTACACCCGGCATATTTTAGTTCGGGGTGATTATTATTGTAATAATTGTCCACGATCGATTTGCCATTGTCGCGGCCACCGGGAACGGTATTGTCGCCACCGGGATTCCAGTTCGGATCTTTAATGGCCTTCCGCACTTCATTTTTAAGGTAATCTTTTCCCCAGTCTTTATAGCCCACTGCATTTTTGCTTGGGTCGCAAACTGCGATCACCCTGATCTGGTCATTTGCCAGCAGGGGCAGAAGTTCGCGGATGCCCTGCGTGCCGATGCCGATATAGGCCAGGGTGATTTTGTCGCTTGGAGCAGTGTAATTTTTACCGCCGAGTACATGTCTCGGAACGATCGTAAAGGCCAGCGCAGAGGCGGCTGCCACTTCAACGAATTTCCGGCGGTTGATTCCGGATTTTTCAAGAGGGGCATCGTTCCCTTTGTTTGCGTCTTTTGACCCGTTTATTTCCTGAGAGAATTCTTTTTCCATATAGCAATCTTTATTGGTTTGAATGAAGCAATGAATTTACTGATTTCTTGTCAATTTCTATGGCATGATGAAAATTGTCCTGATCACTAATAGCCTGCCACTTTATTTGACATTCATCTTTCCATAAAGAAAGTCCAGGGCTGCTCCGTCGGGCAATTTTTTTGTTTGTGGTTTTTCGCCCAATACCATGATCTTTTTGTCCCTGGTATCATAGGCAGACCATTCAGGAAGTCCGTTACCATTTGGGTTTCCCGTGGCTGCAAAATTTGCCCAATACCATGACATAGTATGGGCGAGCGCATGATCAACCGGCTGCCAGGGCCGGTTTACGAACTTCAAATTATCATAGGCATAAGGAACTTCACCGGTATGAAATGCGCCATATTTC
>DATHGW010000666.1:0-2266 GCA_035317445.1 Puia sp. | reverse complement strand
CACGATCCGGGGAGAAAATGAAAAATTAAGCGGCGGCGGTACTTCGAGCGGCCTGATGAGCTTCCTGAAAATCGGGGACAGGGCGGCCGGCGCCATTAAATCAGGCGGAACGACCCGCAGGGCTGCCAAGATGGTTTGTCTCGACCTCGATCATCCCGAAATCCTGGAATTTATTAACTGGAAGGTGGAAGAAGAGAAAAAGGTTGGCGCATTGATCGCTGCAGGTTACCCCAGCGACTATGAAGGAGAAGCATACAAAACGGTAAGCGGTCAGAATTCCAATAATTCCATCCGTATTCCTAATGAATTTTTCGAGAAACTGGATAAAGGAGAGGACTGGGAATTGAAAGCAAGGAGCGATGGAAGAACCATGAAAAAAGTGCCGGCGAAGGAAGTCTGGAACAAAATTGCGTATGCAGCATGGCGTTGTGCTGACCCGGGTACCCAATACGATACTACCATTAATGAATGGCATACCTGCCCCAATGGTGGCCGCATCCGGGCTTCCAACCCTTGCTCTGAATACATGTTCCTTGACAACACGGCCTGTAACCTGGCTTCTGTAAACCTTCGCCAGTTCTTCGACGAAAGCGATAATAGCTTTGATGTAGAGGGCTTCGAGTATACCTGTCGTTTATGGACAGCCGTACTCGAAATTTCCGTGCTGATGGCGCAGTTTCCTTCCAAAGAAGTGGCACAGTTATCTTACGATTACAGGACACTCGGTTTGGGCTATGCGAACCTGGGGTCGATGCTCATGGTGATGGGAATACCTTATGACAGTGAAGAGGCGCGCGGTATTGCCGGCGCGCTGACTGCGATCATGACCGGCATATCCTATAAGACCTCTGCAGAGATGGCCGGCGCCATGGGCCCATTTCCGAAATATGAAGAGAACCGCGACGAAATGCTCCGTGTTATGCGCAACCACCGCCTTGCCGCTTATGATGCGGACGAGTACGAAAAATTACAGATCAAACCCCAGGGAATCAAAGCAAAATACTGCCCGGATTATTTATTAAAAGCGGCCACCAAGGCCTGGGATGAAGCCGTGCAACTAGGCGAAAAGTTCGGTTACCGTAATGCGCAGTCTACCGTCATCGCCCCAACCGGAACCATTGGCCTTGTTATGGATTGCGATACAACCGGAGTAGAGCCCGATTTTGCCCTGGTCAAATTCAAGAAACTCAGCGGCGGAGGATATTTCAAAATCATTAACCAGTCAGTACCCGCAGCGCTCAGGAACCTGTCTTATTCCGAAAAAGAAATTGACGGGATCATTAAATATGCGGTGGGTTCGGGGAGTTTTGCCGGAAGTCCGCACATCAATCATCAAACGCTGAGTGAAAAAGGTTTTATAGCGGAAGAAATTAAGAAACTTGACCTGGCCGTTGCTGCCGCCTTTGAAATCGGATTCGTCTTCAATGTATATAACCTTGGGGAGGAATGCCTGCAGCGCCTTGGATTCAAATCGACCCAGTATTTCAATTTTGAATGGAACCTCCTGGAGGCACTGGGTTTTACCGATGAGCAGATCGAAGCCGCAAATGACTTTGTATGCGGTACCATGACGATCGAAGGCGCGCCATTCCTAAAAGAAGAACACCTGCCCGTTTTTGACTGTGCCAACAAATGTGGAAAGAAAGGTCGGCGTTACATTCACGCGCATGGTCATATCCGTATGATGGGCGCTGTGCAACCGTTTATCAGCGGTGCCATTTCCAAGACCATCAACCTGCCTAATGAAGCCACCATCGACGAAATCGCGGATGCTTACCTGTTGAGCTGGCAGTTAGCGCTCAAAGCCTGCGCCCTTTATCGCGATGGGTCTAAGCTTTCCCAACCCCTCAGCAACAAATCCGACAAAAAGAAAAAATCCGAAGATCCGGAAAGCGCGTCTGACAAAACCGTTATTGAACCGGCGCTGGACTCCAATATTGTGGACATGAGCAAACTGACAGTGGATGACCTGCTGGAAGAAGTGCAGAAAAGGGTTCAATCATCCCCCGACACCAAGCTTAAACGGAAACTAGCGACCATCGTAGAACGCAGAACGCTGCCCGCGAAACGCCGCGGATTTACTCAAAAGGCAAAAATCAACGGGCAAGCCATATTTCTTCGCACCGGCGAATATGCAGATACGACCGTTGGCGAAATTTTCATCGATATGGCCAAGGAAGGCGCCACCATGCGTAGTATGCTGAATTGCTTTGCTATTGCAATCTCTATCGGTCTGCAATACGGTGTTCCTTTAGAGGAGTTTGTC
>DATHGW010000665.1:0-2589 GCA_035317445.1 Puia sp. | reverse complement strand
CCTACCGCCAATTGCGCCTGGGGTGGCGACGATGGATCTACATTATACATTACCGCTAATAAGATGCTTTGCAGGATTAAGACGAAGACTGGGGGAAAATGAAACGTAAAATATTAAATGTAAAATCTAAAATGCAAAAGTGGAAATAATGACCTTCACATTTTAGATTTTACATTTAATATTTTACATTTCATTTTCCCCCAGTCTTCGTCTTAATCCTGCAAAGCATCTTATTAGCGGTAATGTATAATGTAGATCCATCGTCGCCACCCCAGGCGCAATTGGCGGTAGGTTGGGTCGTTTCAATTCTACCCAGTAATTTTCCCGAAGGATCGATGACGAGGACGCCACCACCACCGGTTGTAAAGATGTTTCCATGCTTGTCTACCTTCATTCCATCGGGAGCGCCAGCCAATCCCTGTTTGTTCAGCGCGCTGCAATCAAAAAATATTTTTCCGGCAGCCAGTGTTCCGTCCCCTTTAACCTGGTACGCCATAATGTAAGGCTTAGCACCATCCGATTGCCCTACATAAAGTATTTTTTCGTCCGGGGAAAAAGCAATGCCATTCGGTGTCAAATCGTCCAGTAATAAAGTCACTGTTCCATTTTGTGCTATACGATATACGCCCATGAATTTCGTATCGCGCGTAGTGTCCTGGTCGCGGCCCGGCAATCCATATGCGGGATCAGTAAAATAATAATCCCCATTTGATTTTTGTATGATGTCATTGGGACTGTTCAGCCGTTTGCCCCGGTAATTGTCGGCGAGTGTGCGCTTTCCACCCATCGCCAGGGGCATAACGCTGATCCTTCGATCCCCGTGTTCGCAGGCGACCAACTGACCCTTATCGTTTATGATCAGCCCATTGCTTCCTGGTTCCCGGCTATAGGGAAGAATACCAGTATAGCCTGAGGGTTTCAGAAAAACAGAAAGCCCTTCCCTTTCTTTCCATTTGAAAATGGTATTGTTCGGAATATCTGAGAACAAAAGATATTGTCCGGGTTTCACCCAAACCGGTCCCTCGGCCCATGCAAAAGTATCTGCCAGCACTTCCAGGACAGCATCTCTGGCTATCAGTTCATCGAACTTCGGATCGATGGAC
The DNA here is from genome assembly GCA_035317445.1 of Puia sp. Lineage (GTDB taxonomy): Bacteria > Bacteroidota > Bacteroidia > Chitinophagales > Chitinophagaceae > Puia. The sequence goes on along the minus strand of DATHGW010000665.1, from coordinate 1,486 downwards.
ACAATTTTCCCGATCGTCTTTTGTTGGGCAAAGCAGGAAAAAGAAAAACTCATCAGGCATAAAAGAAAAGGTCTCATAAACAGTCGGTTTAAAAAAATGTTGGTCAATGGCGAGGATGGTATCTTTTACAAGCGAAAAGCAAGCAGGAAATCCCAGCAATCTTTTTTGAACATGCCAATAGCATCATCGTAAAATTTAAATGAAGATATAAAAATTTGCTGATGCTATTCCCCGTAAAGGCTTTGAAAAAACGTCGCAGATGGAATGATCTTATCTGATCAGTGTCATAACCCCTTTCTTGAATATGGTCTTGCCAGTATAAGAAGTACCCTGCACCATCCATACATAGCTGCCATCGCTTTGTGGTTTACCGTCCAGGGTGCCGTCCCACCCATCACCAGGCCTTGTTGTGCTATATACAATTTGTCCCCATCGGTTGAAAATGCGGAAATACTGAATGGATGCAACGCCAACCGGTATGGGCCGGAAGATGGCGTTACTGCTTTTGCCCGGAGTAAATGCATTTGGAACAAAAATATCCGGACCTGTCCTGAACACCTTTACAAGTACATCTGCCGTACCAAAACATCCAAAGGAAGACGTCGCGGTCACCAGAAACCGGACTGAATCCGTGCCGGCATCGAAGACTGCAATGGGGTTTGGAATAAACGGATCATTCAGCCCGATGGAGGGCGTCCAGGCAAAGATGGAGCCAGGTTCGCTTGAGTTTGCATTCAATTGCAATGGCTGGTTCACGACAACAGCCGTATCCCTTCCCGCATCAACACGAATTGGGGCGAGGACATTCACATGAAAAGTATCCAGCAACCAGTTCGGACAGCCTGCATTTTGAACGATCAGGATATAATCAACGGTCGTTAGCGGAGAGGCCTGTGCCTGGATGAGAAGCGGGGTTGCCGTTATATTGCCATCGCCCGGATTAGCCAGCGCATTGTAGTTGCCCCAGGTATAGCTGGTTCCAATGGAAATAGACGCCTCGAGCGCCGCTACGCCTCCGTAACAAATGGTCGTGTCTGTCGGACTGATCCTGGCTTGGGGGAAATCAGCACTGAAAAGTTGAATCTTTGCCAGGGTGCTTGTATCGGGGATGCATACCCCGTTTTTTACGATGCTGCGGAATTGAATAGAAGAAGTGATGCCCGTTGCCTGATAACTGGAATCGTGAACAGCAGGGTTCATGTCGCTCCAGTGAACGGCATCCTGTGCCGACTGCCAGTTTAGTACAGCGCCCGTATTATTTTTCAGGGTCAGGAAAGAAACGGGGTCCTGGCCGCCGCAAATATCCGTATTAGCCGGATTAATTGTTCCGCCAACACTTTTTTGATCGACAGCAACTGTTGCGGCGAGGCTCGTGTCGATATTGCAGGTGTTTCCATTTTGTACGAGCGCACGATAACTCGTGGTGGCAGACAGATCATTTGCTGTGTATGATGCCCCGGTATTCTGTATAGGATTCCAGTTGACG
>DATHGW010000664.1:0-2037 GCA_035317445.1 Puia sp. | reverse complement strand
TCCGGTATAGACCCTGCTGCGATCCCGCCATAGAAGACCGGGTGCGGATACTCGTTAATTACTGTCCTTATAATTCTTCCAGTTTTACTTCGTCCCATGCGTGCAACCACTTTGCCGCGGCCCTGTTTATTTATTTAACTTTAAAGCAAACCAGTCGCTGGTGGTGGCTTGTCTTTGCCTGGGCCATCGTGATTTGTTATGCGCAGGTATATGTAGGTGTTCATTTTCCTTTTGATATTGCCGGTGGCGCCATTTTGGGATGTGGCATCGGGTATGGCATGTCTGTTTTTTTTAGAACGCAATTTGGGCCAATGACTTTAAAGCAATCAATATAGATGTTAGAGATCATTATTTTACTTTGTTTGATTTTTATTAATGGCTTGTTCGTGATGGCCGAGATCGCATTGGTTTCGGCACGAAAGACAAGGCTGGAAGACATGGCAGACAAAGGTGATCATAAGGCCAGGGCTGCTTTGGAGCTGGCTGAGAACCCGGAATTGTTTTTATCTACTGCCCAAATTGGCATTACCCTGGTTGCCATATTAACCGGTTTGTATTCAGGAGAAAAATTCAGCTCCGACCTGAAGCCCTACATCGAAAAAATCCATCTGTTAAAACCTTATGCCAGCACCATTTCCACGTCATTGATCGTTTTAGGGGTAACCCTCCTGACCATCATTTTCGGAGAACTGATCCCCAAACGGGTAGGCCTGCTCAAGGCAGAACAAATTTCAAGGGTGGTAGCCGGACCGATGAAATTATTGTCCCGCATAGGGTATCCCCTGGTGTCTTTACTCAATGGAACGACGAATTTGTTTTTTGTCATTTTCCCAATCAAGCCATCGAAGGAAAGTAATGTGACGGAGGACGAAATCAAGGCCATCATCAGTGAAGGCACAGAACAGGGCACCATCGAAGAAGCAGAACAGGAAATCATTGAACGTGTATTTCATCTCGGCGATCGCAATATTACCTCTTTGATGACGCACCGGAGTGATATCGTTTGGTTTGATCTCAATGAAAATGTAAAAATGGTCAGGCAAAAGATCATCCGGGAACCGCATTCAGTATATCCTGTTTGTGATAAGGAGATTGATGATATTAAGGGAATGGTTTCTATCAAAGACCTCTATATAGCAGATGACGTTACGCCATTCTCCGAACTCATGAGCCCTGCCTTATATGTGCCGGAAAACAACACGGCCTACCAGGTACTGGAAAAATTTAAGCAGACAAAAAACCATAGTTGCTGCATAGTAGATGAATACGGCAGCCTGCTGGGCATGATCACGCTGAACGATATCCTGGAGGCCATCATCGGAGATATTCCCCAACCCCATATTACAGATTACGAGATCAAGAAAAGAGAAGACGGTTCATTTCTGATCGATGGCCAGATCCCGTTTTATGATTTCCTCACCCATTTTCACAAGGCCGACTGGTTGAATGAGGGCGAACATGAATTTGATACCCTTGCCGGTTTTATTCTCCACCAGCTCGAACATATTCCTAAAACCGGAGAAACCCTGGAATGGAAGGGCTTTCGGTTTGAGATCGTCGACATGGACGCCCAGCGGATTGATAAGGTTCTTGTTTCCATTACGAAATCCATGAAAGACGCCATGAAGAATTAGTGGCCGGATGATTATTTTCAGAATTCGAAAGATGCATTGGTTTCCGGGTTGCTCAGCTTGGTGGATTTACGAACGCCGTTGACCGTTATATGGATTAAATTGATTTCGCTGCCAAATGATTCATAAAGCAGGCTATTCGTGATGCCGATTTTTTTAAAGGGTTCCAATTTGACTACCTGGAAATAATTCCAGGTCCCCTCCGCCTCATTTTCACTGCCCACGAATTGAAACTCGGCTGGATGGTTGTCCAGGGTAATTTGCAAATGTTTCACGATATATGCTGTGACCACCTGGTCGGAATGGCTTTTGCCTTTGGGGTCAGACAAATCTATTTTAGTTCCCGAATACCTTTCCAAAGCGGATTCGAAATCATTGGTAAAGATTTTACAACTGATCTCCAGGG
>DATHGW010000663.1:0-7509 GCA_035317445.1 Puia sp. | reverse complement strand
TCCACCCCCGGGTGACTATGGCTGATGTTGAATACAGGTTTTAGCATAATTGACAGGGGCAATAATACTACAAATTATTGAGTCGGGAGTGGGGTATCCCTGGCCCCGACTCCCGACTTTCCCTTACCTTGCATACCTTTTTAAAATGACGGCAACAGGTAATCATACAGGTTATAGAGTAGATATCAGTAACAGGCAGATCCTGGGCATTGCGTTGCCCATCAGCCTGGCGATCCTCGTTCCTCAAATCAATTTTATCACCAATAATATTTTCCTTGGTCATCTGAATGAACAATCGCTGGCTACCGCCGGTATCACGGGCGTATACTACCTCATCTTCGCCGTGGTTGGAAATGGCATCAACAATGGTTTGCAGGCGCTGATCGCAAGACGCGCCGGGGAAGGCCGGGTAGAAGAAATCGGCAGGCTTTTTTCGCATGGCGTTCGCATTGCATTACTGCTGGCGGCCATAGGCATTGTGGTGACCTACCTGGTCGTTCCATGGGTAATGAAATTCTCCTTGAATTCGGCTGAACTGAGAAACCTGGCAGTTCATTTTTTAAAGATCCGCATTTGGGGACTTCCCTTTCTCTACATGTACCAGATGCGCAATGCATTGCTTATAGGAATAAACCAAAGCAAATTCCTGATTTATGGAACCCTTGCTGAGACCCTTACCAATATTATATTGGATTATGGCCTCATTTTTGGGCATTTCGGTTTGCCTGCACTTGGGTTTGATGGAGCCGCTTTTGCTTCGGTTGCGTCTGAAGTGATCGGGATGTTGGTCGTATTTACGGTAATCCGGGGTAAAGGGATTGGCAAAAAATTGAGTTTGTACAAACGATTTGGATTCGATGCCATCACATCCAAACTCATCGTGTTTCAATCTTCGCCACTGGTCTTTCAATATGTGATCAGCCTGGCGAGCTGGGAGTTTTTTTATATCCTGATCGAACATCATGGACAGCGCGACCTGGCGATCAGCAATACCATGCGGAATATCTTTGGTATGTTTGGCGCTTTTACCTGGGCCTTCGCTTCCACTACAAATACGATGGTCAGCAACATCATTGGCCAGGGCAAAAAAGACCAGGTCATGAAACTCATGCTTAAGATCATCAGGCTAAGCATGGGATTTGCCATCTGCATCGCGCTGTTGCTGAATATTTTTCCCAGGGTCTGGCTGAGCGTTTATGGACAGGACGCCGGCTTTATCGAGGAAGCAATTCCCGTTGTGCGCGTAGTGTCATCGGCGCTGGTGATGATGTCCTTCGCCACGGTTTGGCTGAACGCGGTCACAGGCACCGGCAATACCAAGATCAACCTGGGCATTGAAGTCGTTACCATTATTTTTTACTGCATCTATGTATACCTGGTCCTTGGATACTTTAACCTGCCAATCCTGTACGGATGGATGTCAGAATGGCTTTACTGGCTCGTTACATTCATACTCGCGTATATATATATGCGAAGCGGAAAATGGAAGACCAAGGAAATATGAAAATGTAAAATATTAAATGCAAAATGTAAAAATGATGATTCTTTACTTTGCATTTTGCATTTAATATTTTACATTCAATATTTCTTATGCATGGTTACGCCTACTTTACCCTGGAAATTTTCAATGGGAGCGTGCAACTTGTATATTGAAATGCGGATTTCCGTGACAAAGGGGTATTGATGCTTGATCTTCAGAATGATGCCTTGGCAAATTTTCTCCAATAAGAAGACTGGAACCTGAATTTTTTGTTTAACGATTTCGTACAGATCCACGTAGCTGATGGTATCCTCCAGCTGATCAAATTCAGCCTTTTTTGCTTCATATTGAACATCCAGGTTCACTTCAAAAGTATTCATCACCTCTCGTTCTTCAGGATGAATGCCATGATGGCCATGCATAACCAGGTTATGCAGTTCGACTGTAACCATAAATCAATCAGTTGGAATAAAGCGACGGAAATTATACATTAATCCCGAATTCCTTTGTTAAATCTTCGGGGCGGTCGGTCATGAAATCCTTTAATGAAGACCCTTGGCCGACAAATAGCGTTCAGCATCCAGGGCTGCCATGCAACCGCTGCCGGCCGCCGTTACTGCCTGGCGGTAAATTTTGTCCTGCACATCTCCGGCTGCAAAAACAGCTTCAACATTGGTTCTCGCAGTACCGGGTATGGTCTTGATGTACCCTGCTTCGTCCATGTCAATCCAGTCTTTAAATATTTCTGAATTCGGCTGATGTCCTATGGCAACAAAAAAGCCACCGACCGGAATTGTCTGGAGTTCGTTTGTTTTATTATTCCTGATCCGGACTCCATCTACTTTGGTCTCGCCAAGTATTTCATCGACTTCGCTGTTCCAGTAAATTTGAATGTTGGGCATTTGCTGCACCCGTTCCTGCATCACTTTAGAAGCCCTCATCTCGCTTCGGCGGATGAGCATATGCACTTTAACGCAGAGTTTGGCAAGGTACAATGCCTCCTCGGCTGCAGTATCCCCTGCCCCCACAATAGCTACTTCCTTACCGCGAAAGAAAAAACCATCACAAACGGCGCAGGCACTTACTCCATATCCATTTAACCGCTGCTCACTCTCGAGCCCCAGCCATTTGGCCGAGGCACCGGTGGCAATGATTACCGCGTCGGCCTCAAGCAGTTTGGTTTCGTCAATCCACACCTTATAAGGTTGTTTTGAAAAGTCAACTTTGGTAGCTAATCCAAAACGGATATCAGCTCCCATGCGTGCAGCTTGTTTTTCAAAATGCACCATCATTTCCGGCCCCTGCACCCCGTCAGGATATCCAGGGTAATTCTCTACTTCAGTCGTAATCGTAAGCTGTCCACCTGGCTGAATACCCTGGTACAAAACCGGTTTTAAATTTGCCCTTGAAGCATACAATGCAGCTGTGTATCCGGCAGGTCCCGAACCAATGATCAAACAATGAACTTTTTCTATCGTGGCATTTTCCATAATCTTCTTTTAAATCCTGGCGATCTATTTAAGTCGACAAAAATAGTTGGAAAATCTCAAATCAATGGTCATGCGCATGACGAGTTTGCAAAGGGAGGGGCCTGCACTACTTCGGGATGATGAGCGTCTTGTATTGTGCTGCATAGCCACCAAAATGGCCCAGTGCATTGTTGGAAATGTTTCCCAGCACCGTAGTCGGCGAGGAGAAAGGATTACCAATGCTCTGGTAATTGTATTCCATGGTTCGCCAGAAATCGTACGTGGCTTTGTCGATATTGCACAATTTTGCATTGACGGTGTCGCCCCGGTCAAAAAAAGCATAGTTGTCCCGATTAATATCCTCATTTCGGTTTACGCCTTTATCGACGTTGATGTCGTAGGTGGTTCCGTCCACAATCTGGTCGTCAAATACAGAATTCAATCCCGGGTAGAAGGGGCCGCCATTTGTGCTGGTAAAGTACCGCACATAGTTCCCCAACCCCGGCGGATCAGTTACCCTTGCCCTAAGCACAACCTTATTGCTGTCTGGATTATTGGGAGCCTTCTTCCACCACAAAGAATCCATTTTTTTGGCCAGCAAAGGAATATTGGTTTGGGCATCAAATGCCTTGCCTTCGACTTCAATATGCAAACTATAATGTGTTCCGAATTTTCCAAAAAAAGCTTGAGCCGGATTGGCCGAATCGGTGGAATAATAATAAACCGTGTTGCCGCTGTTGTCAACCGGAACTGCATATTCTTTGAGCGTGCTGCTCTTTCCGCTATCAGAGATCACTACGACGGCATTGTGGACAAAAGAAGCGGCAAGAATGGCCGGACTGATTGCACTGAAATAATCCAGGCTTTTGGAAAGAATCACCACCGGTGCCTTGTCATTTTCTATGGAGGCATCCACCACCAATTGCGGGCTCGATTTGTCGAGATTAAAACTGATCGTCTTTTCACAGGAAGAAAACCAGGCAGAAATGGAGGACAAAAGTAGAAAACAAAGAGAAACATGCAGGAAGGATGAAAAAAAGGATGAACCCACGAATTTTTTCATAGAATTCCGATTGGTAAATTGATAAAGAACAGGCGCAAAGGTACCAATAAAGAGGAAACACCTGACAGGTTTTCAATTTCCCGTGAGGTGTTTCCTTCAAAAAAAATCCTATAAATCATCGGAACGATTATCCCAAATAAGCCTTTAATGCACTGCTATAGCGTGCCTTCTGCAGGCGTTTGATAGCTCGCTCCTTGATTTGGCGAATGCGCTCCTTGGTCAGGTCGTATTTCTGTCCAATCTGCTCAATCGTAACACCGTTTTCACCGTCAAGGCCAAAATAGGCATTTACGATTTCAGCTTCCCGCGGGCTCAATGATTTCAGCACCCGGCGGATCTCTGCCCGCAGCGAATCCTTCATCACGTCATCATCCGTGTCATCGCCACCTTCCAGGAGGTCGCCCATGGCCACATCTTCAGCCTCATGCACCGGGGCATCGAGGGAACTATGGCGGGTATTGCTCTGGAAAATATTATTGATCTCGGTTTCGCTCATTTCAAGCAATTCGGCCAATTCTTCGGTGCTGGGTTCGCGTTCATGTTCCTGCTCAAATGCCATATAAGCTTTATTGGCCTTGTTGTATGTACCAATCTTATTTTGAGGAAGGCGCACCAATCTGCCCTGCTCGGCCAATGCCTGCAAAATGGACTGTCGAATCCACCAAACCGCGTAGGAAATAAATTTAAATCCCTTGGTTTCGTCAAAACGCTGGGCTGCTTTGATCAGGCCCAGATTGCCCTCGTTGATCAAATCACTCAACGACAAACCCTGGTGCTGGTATTGTTTGGCAACTGAAACTACGAAACGCAGGTTCGACTGGGCCAATTTATCCAATGCCTTTTGATCTCCCATCTTGATGCGTTGGGCCAAAACGGTCTCCTCTTCAGGAGTGATCATTGAAATCTTGGAAATCTCCTGCAAATACTTTTCAACCGCCTGTGAATCGCGATTGGTAATCTGTGTAGCAATTTTAAGTTGCCTCATAATATGTAAAAATAAAAGTTGACAATGTTGTTATTGTCGGGTACGTATCACTTAATATAACAGAAGGTGTCGGGAAAAGTTGTGAAAGGATGTATAAATCTTACTCGCCCAAATCCGTCCTGAACCATTTGCAAAAGTAACCACTGTAATCCGAACTTCATAACCTTTTAGGACAAATATTAAGCCGTAACGCCTCGTATTTACACACAAATTGTTAATAACGTTCATGCCTTGGCGTTACCTATTGCCCGAAACCCTTGCCCATGGCGGATTAATACAAGACCGGGAAGAACCTGCCGAATAATTTGTCTTAAAGTTTTCTTAAAACAACCTGAAAGCATTTGCTAAACTAAGTTTTTAGTTATACTTTCGACAAACAACTAAAGACTTAGTTATATATGAAACCGCTTACAAAAGCAGAAGAACAGGTGATGCAGGTGCTCTGGAAGCTTGGGAAGGGCTTTTTAAAGGATATGGTGGATGCCATGCCCGAACCCAAACCCCATTCCAATACGGTGGCCACGATGCTCAAAATCCTGGTGGATAAGGGCTTCGTGACCTATGAGATCCAGGGCCGGAACAATATCTACCGTGCCATTGTCAGTAAATCCGATTACGGCAAAAAGAGCATCAATCAACTCATCAAAGGCTATTTTGAGGGTTCACCGGCCAAGCTGTTGTCTCAGTTTGTTAGTGACAACAAACTTAGTATCAAAGAATTGGAAGAATTGATGCAACAAATTAAGTCATCCAAAAACAACCTGCCATGATCTTATTCCTCTATCCCTTAAAAGTCATTCTCATTTCAGGACTGCTATATGCATACTATTGGCTGTTTCTGCGCAACAGGCAATTCCACCGGTATAACAGACTTTTTCTTTTACTCCTGCCAGTGATGGCCATGATCATTCCGCTATTCAACCTCCCAATACCGGCATTTCAGGGTTTCCAGGCCAGCACTGCAGTCAAAATGCTGCGGGTGGGCAGTGGAAATTGGGAGGAAGCCGTTACGATTACGCCAAACCGCTCTTTGTTCCAGTTTTCCTCAGCACGAAATATCGCGACAACAGTTTATATCGCGGGCGCCATGGTGCTGCTTGTTGCCTTCGCCCGTGCCTTATTATATATCAGGAAGATCAGCCGTCAATATTCCTTTGAACTTCTCGAAGAGGTTAAATTATACCAGACGGATGAGCAGGGGGCTCCATTTTCCTTTTTTAACATGGTCTTCTGGAGCCGTCCATTGGCATTGGAGAGTGCCAGGGGAAAGCAAATATTACGTCATGAATTGTTTCATGTCAGGCAAAACCATTCCCTTGACATCCTGTTCCTGGAAATCGCACGTATCTTGTTTTGGTTCAATCCTTTTTTCCATGCTTTGAAAAAGGAAGTGAAGGCCATCCACGAGTTCCTGGCAGACCAGTATGCGTTTTCGGGAAATAACCCGCATGCCTATGCGGAATTATTACTGCAGGAATCCATGAAGTCTGAGCAGGCTTCCCTTATCCATCCATTTTTTCATAACCAGATAAAACGTCGAATTACCATGATCACTACATTCCAAAACCTCCGAAAAAGTTATTTCAACAGGCTCATGATCCTCCCGCTGATCTTTGTATTGTTTTGCGCTTTTGCCATCAGCGTCAAGCGCCCCAATGCCCTCACCACGTCCACTAAAACGATTACCGTAATCATTGATGCTGGTCATGGCGGAGCAGACGCCGGTGTTTTTGGCATCAGTGGAACCAAAGAAAAAGATATCAATCTGAGTATAGCAAAAAAAATACAGACACTAGCCGCCGAATACCACGTCAATCCGATCCTGACCAGGGATAAAGACGTGTTGTCCGGAAATACTTCAGACTATAAAAAAAGCCTCAGCTATCGCGCGAATCTGGCTGCACAACATCATGCTGATCTTTTCCTCTCCATCCACACTAATGGAGACAATGCAAGTTCCAGTACCAGCGGCTTTGAGATCTATGTCAGCGATCAAAATACCACATTAAATAAAAAAAGTATTGCCCTGGGTTCAGTATTGGCGGCAGCCATCAGGAAAGATTATCCTATATCCGATGAACTAAAGAAAAGATCGCAGGGGATTTATATTTTGAAAGCCGCAACTGTTCCGGCCGTGATACTGGAGTGCGGATATTTAACCAATCAAAAGGACGAAGCATTTATCAGCGACGAAAAAAACCAGGAAAAAATTGCCCGGGATATCCTCGAAGGCATTATACAGTTTCAACAGGATGTGGAAGGCAATTCGGGTGCAAGCGTCGAGATGGTGCCAGAAGATGAGTTGTCCACGAAGGGGGCCAGTCCTGCTGAGGCTGCTTTCCATGATAGTATACCTGCCAAAACAACAAGCAGACAGGAGATTTTCAAAAAAGTTGAAATTGAGTCGGATTTTCCCGGCGGACCGCGGGCATGGGCGCAGTACCTGAATAAGAACCTTCATTATCCCGACGAAGCAGTAAACCATGAAATCCAGGGCAATGTAGTCGTTCAG
>DATHGW010000662.1:0-2187 GCA_035317445.1 Puia sp. | reverse complement strand
TTATCATGACCATTTTATTGATCAGCGGCATCATGATCATTTATTCGCAGCTATCATACATAAAAAATAAAGACCTGGGTTATGATAAAGACCCACTGCTTTTTTTAAGAGTGCATGGAAACACAGATGTCATGAAGGGGTATAGTGCTTTCAGGGATGAATTATTGACCAATCCGCTCATTTCCGGAGCCACCATGTCGAACTCGTTGCTGGGTAGTTTGGGATCCGGCGAATCTGAAACGATTGATGAAAAGGGAAACAAGTTACAGGTCAACACAGCGCGGCTTAGGGTTGATTCTGCTTATCTGAATGTTTATGGAATAAAATTGATTGCCGGAAGCAATTTTGAAAGGGCATTACCAACCGATACCATTCGTTCGGTTATTTTAAATGAAGCAGCGATAAAAAAATTCGGCTGGCACGATGCGACGACGGCTATCGGTAAGCCTTTTAAAATGGGAGACCAGCAAGGCAGGGTGATCGGCGTGGTAAAAGACTTTCATTTTAGTGCGTTACAACATTTGATCGGTCCGCTGGCGATCTATCCGCTGGAAGCAAGATTCTCAAGAATCACACTCAAAACTGATATTTCCAAACCTGCTGCAGTGACGGTATTGCTGACAAAAACCTGGAAGAAACATTTTGCTTCCGCTCTGCTGGATTATGATTTCTCTGACAACGTGCTTGAAGAACAATACGCGGCAGAGGAACGTTTTGCCAGGATATTTCTGTACTTCTCTGTATTATCCCTGTTGATCGCCTGCCTGGGATTATATGGATTGATCGCTTATACCACATCACAAAAAACAAAAGAGATCGGCATAAGAAAAGTGCTGGGCGCAACGTCCCGGAGCATTGCCGTCATGTTATCCAGTGATTTTTTAAAGCTGGTCCTGCTGGCCCTGATGATCGCAACACCGCTGGGCTGGTACATCATGACCAAATGGCTGCAAGATTTTGCTTACAGAACCAATATATCCTGGCGGATGTTTGCGGCAGCTGGTTCGCTTGTGATACTAATCGCCCTGATCACGGTAATCTCAAGGGCCATCAAAGCAGCAATTGCAAATCCGGTCAGTAGCCTTCGCTCACAGTAGCGTAATAACCATGTCCATCCTTTGTCCGTTCAAAGTTTTCAAATAAATTTGAAGACTTCAAGTTCCATTTATGAAAGTTCCATTGTTCAGGGCGAACGTTTCAGCCTCAAGTATGCACCCATTCTCTGGCAGGCGCATTTTCCTCAGCAGAATAATCAAATCCTGTTTATTGATTGGCGTTTTACCATATAAAAACTTATGTACCATGGATCCAAAAGGAGTCACCATTCGACCGAGTCCATTTTCTGTCCAAGAAACGATTGACCGGCTGGAACAATTTTTGCGCCAGCAGGGAGCAACTGTTTATGCGAGAATAAATCAGCAGACAGAGGCAAAAAATATTGGACAGGATTTATTGCCGCTGGAATTTCTATTATTCGGGAATCCTAAGGTGGGGGTGCCTGTTATGGCAGAGAGCCCCGTGGCTGCACTTGACCTGCCTTTGAAAGTCATTGCCTGGGAAGATAAACAACAGAAAGTCTGGCTTGCCTATAATGATGCATCCTACATCGGTGAAAGATATTCATTGTCGGCCGCCCTCAGTTCTACATTGAATATTGATCCCCTAATTGCAAAGGCATTAAAAAACTGAAAATGACCTAGCTTTGTGACAAGAAAAATTTAAAGCCATGATTCAGGACATCATGATCGTGCAAGGCAAATTCAGGGATGAAACGGGAGAGCACACCGTATCCATCTTTGAACAGGTAGAGGATGAAGAAGCTACTGGCAGGTATCGCTGCCTGGTTGATGACAAGGAGAAAGTATACCTGGATTGGACCGATGGTATTTGGTTTGAGGAAGGTCAGCGGACCGAAAGAGCAACCAATATCGGCAGGATGGTTGAAGAGTACGAAGACTGATCCGCCAGTTATGATCCGGCGGCTGCAACCTTAATTCTTCCCCGCTTTGCCGCAGCAGCCAGGGCCGTATAGTCTTTTTCCGTCTGGTCAGCATAGGCAAATCCGAAACGAACCATGGCATCATCCAGTTCCTGGCTGTTGCCTGCGTATCCTGCGATCATGGCGGCATCTCCCGATTTAGCATGGGCCAGGGCCAGCGCCCAGCCACACAATCCGCTGTATTGGGA
>DATHGW010000661.1:0-17579 GCA_035317445.1 Puia sp. | reverse complement strand
CAGCAAAAGCCGGCGAAAAATTACGTCCTTCAATAAACGAAATGCCATAGGTTGGAAAGAATGCGTCATCAATTTTGTTGTAGTCAATCAACACATCCTTGCCATCTGCCTTTGCACCGGTGATCATGCTGCCCCTGTTTCTTGCTCCGATGGCAACGATGCCCGGCTGACCTTTCAAATCATTTTTAAAGACTGCAAGCAACCCATCATTGTCTCTGCTGAAAGGCAGATCAATTTTTACGAGGTTGCTGCTTTTGTAGCCCAGATCTTTATGAAGGAAAAAGTTTAGCTGTGAATATATGGCGATGCTCCCGATCATCAGAAAGATCGCCAGGGCAAATTGCATCACGATCAGTCCTTTGGTAAAATAGTTTTTGCCCGGGAATTTTTCCCTTCCATATAATACTTTCACCGGCTTAAAACGGGACAAGACAAGAGACGGATAGAATCCCGCCACAAAAGCAGTGAGGAGCAAAAGCAGAAAATAACTGATGTATAAACTACTGTCGGCCAGATAAGCCAGACTCAGCTTCTTGTCGGCCAACTTATTGAACAGGGGAAGTAAGGCGGAGGTCAAAACGATGGCAAGCAAAAAAGAAACGAAAGAAACCAGCAGGGATTCCACCATGAACTGCCAAATCAATTGTTGCTTCGTTCCACCTACAACTTTCCTGATGCCGATTTCTTTACCTCGTTTCAATGACTGAGCCAGCGCAAGGTTTACAAAGTTGATGCAGGCAATAATAAGTATAAAAAATGCGATGCAGGAAAGGATATACGAATAAGTAGGACTGCTTCCGTTTTCCAAACCATTGTCGGCCTTCCATGAACTGCTCAGATGTATGTCAGTCAGGCCTTGCAGGTCAAGCTCAATCTTTATAACAAGGTTTTGCGTTTCCTTTGCCTTGGAGATTTGTTCACTGGTGTTCTTGTCAAAAATATCCTGGATTTTATGTTTTACGTCAGCCAGTTTTGCCTGGGGTGACAATAAGAGAAAGGTATTGGGACCGCCCCCAATCCACCCATGGTTCGCGTTAAAGGATTCGAAAGGAAGGATCAATTTATATTGAATGCTGGAATTCTGAGGCGCGTTTTCAACGAGCCCGGTAACGGTATAATTTTCGAAGACATCGTTTTGCTTCACCTGCAATATTTTGCCCAAAACATCTGTAGTTCCGAAATATTTGACTGCGCTCTCTTCTGAAAGGACAACGGAATGCGCGTCTTTAAGGGCAGTTCCGGGGTTTCCTTTGAGAAGGGAAAAACTGAAGACGGAAAAGAAACTGGTATCTGCGACGAGAGGATTTTCTGTAAAGACATCACTTCCCTTCCTGACAGTCACATGCGTCAGATCTACCCTGGCGAATAGCAAGATTCCTGGAATTTCCTTTTGAAATGCAGGACCCAGGGGAGCCTGGGTGACGCCGATCTTATTGGGCTCGTCCTGTCCAATTTTCATGGTCTGAACAACCCGGTAAATATGTTTTTTATTTGTGTGAAAATGATCGAAACTTATTTCGTCCTTATTGTATAGCAGGATCAGCATGCAGACCATGAGACCCAGGCCCAGCCCACCGATCTTGATGACCGAAAGGATTTTGTTGGACAGAAGATTTCTCCAGGCAATTTTGAAATAGTTGCTGATCATAAGCTTCCTGTTTACGTCCGGGACATCCAGCACCCAAACACATGCCAGAATACCAGCGAAATGAATTACAAGCCGATAGTCCTTAACCGTTTATGGACGAGTTCGTTTTTGATACAAAACTGTCCGGTATTGATACAGACATTTCCGAAGTCCTATTCGGCACGAAGGCTCTTTACAGGATTTTCCGTAGCAGAGCGCAGCGTTTGAATACTGAGTGTAAAAAATGCCAGGAATAACATGCTGCCCGCCGTTACAAGAAATATCCACCAGCTGAGGGAAGTACGGTAAGCATAATTCCTCAACCAGACATCCATTGCCCACCAGGCCAGCGGAGCCGCGATCACGAAAGCAACAACAACAAGCTTCAGGTAATCCTTCGACAATAGGGTAACTAACTGCGAAACGGTAGCGCCCAAGACTTTTCTGACGCCGATTTCTTTTACCCTCTGCGTCGTAGCGAAAATGACCAGGCCCAAAAGGCCCAGGCAACTAATCAATACCGTGAGCCCAGCGCACCAATTCAGTAAGCTTGCGGTCCTTTGCTCCTGTTCATAGAATTGCGCGATCGACTCATCAAAGAATTTATAATTTATATCCTGGTCCGGATAAATAGACTGCCATTCCTTTTCAACCTCGGCAATGGTATTTTTCCAGTTGTCGGTGTTTTTTCCTTTTGGCCCCAGAAAAATATGGAATGTGCTGTGATTTTTCGCATCACAGGTTAAAGCCAGCGGAGCAATAAGACCCTGCGTGGATTTTGTATGAAAATCGGCAAGTAATCCCACGATGGGTATTTTCCCTTTATCTCCACGCTCAATATATTGTCCAATGATGTCTGCAGGTTTTTGAAAACCAAGGAACTTTGCATAGGCTTCATTCACCAGGTATTCTTTCGATGTATCGCTTTGCAGAAGGTTTCTGCCCGCCAGTAATTTGAGTTGATAGATCCCAAGATAAGCAGTATCCGCATCCTTTATCTCAACCGTTGTTTCAATGGTCTTCCCATCTTTGTTAAACTTCATGGTAGTGAAGTTTGTTCCCTCTGATGCGGGGGCATTTCCCGAGAGACTGACCTTATATACGCCCGGAACAGCTTTTAATTTCTCGAGCAGCAAGGCGGGTTTATGATCGGGATGGTAATAATCAAACGGTGCCTGGAAATTGATGATGGCTGCTTTTTTGAAGCCCATATCCATGTTCATGGAATAACGGATTTGTTTCCCCACGACCAGTGTAGCCATAATAAAAAACTGCGCAATAGCGAACTGCGAGACGGTAAGTACCTTCCTTAACCAGGCCTTGCGGCTTTGTCCCGTTGTTGCATAGCCGAGGTTCTTCAGCACGATCGCGGGTTGATACCGGGAAATGATCATTGCAGGATAAAGACCGGATAAAAGACTAACGAGGATGGTCAGGAGCAGAATAAACCCGACTGCCTTTGATTGGCTGAAAAGGTTAAAGGAAATGCCTTCCGGAATAAAATCAGAAAAAAGTTTGAGGATCCATGGGATCATGGCGACGGACAAGAGGGTGGCCAGTAACGTGAGTAAATACGTTTCTCCCAGGAATTGCAATATCAACTGGCTTGCTGAACTGCCCATAGTTTTCCGGATGCCGATTTCTTTTGCTCTACGGCTTGACTGGGCTGTGGTCAGATTGATAAAATTGATACAACCCAATAGCAGTAAGAAGGTGGCCACAACCATCAGGCCATACAATACTTTTTTATCTGCGAGGCGCTGATCAAAACTATCATAATTGCTATTGAAATGAATATCGCGAAGCGGTTGCAGGCTGTTTTCGGTTTTCAGGTATTCATTTTTTCCGACTTTCTCACGGATATCCCTGATCTGTTTTTCAATCCGGGCAGGTTTGCTGCCTTTATCCAGCCGGACCAGCAATTGTGAAGCGGAGCTGACGCTGCCCCATTGGTTATACCCGTTCCGGTTATTGAGGGTATTGGTATAGGTTGAAAGGGAGATAAACTCCTTGAAAGTAAAATCAGTAATTTGATCCAGGTCCTTCACAACACCGCTGACGGTGGTTTGGATACTGTCATCATAAACTACGGTCTGGCCGATGATCTTGCTGATGTCTGAACCTGGAAAATAACTCCTGGCCCTGCTTTCTGTGAGAACGACTTCGTTGGGATTTTTGCAGGCATCCTTTGCTGACCCTGCCAGCCAATGGTATGGCAAAAAATTGAAATAATGGTTATCAGTAAAAATGATCCTGCCCTGTTTTTTGAATGTCTTGCCCGGATTGCCCGAGCCAGGTATGTTGACCTTGCAGTCACCTTTTAACCAGAACGCAGTTGATTCTTCAACTCCCGGGATCTCTTTTCTGATAACATCGACCAACGGTCCGGAAACCCCGGAATTTTTGAAATCCTGATCGGGAAAATGCATATCAGAGACGACCCTATACACCCGGTCTCCATCTTTTTCAAAAGTTTCAAAACTAAAATCGTACTGAACAATCAGGTAGATTACCAGCGCAGCGCTGATCCCGATAGATAAACCCAATACATTGATCAATGAGAAAACCTTATTCCGCCACATGTTCCTCAGCGCAATGCGCAAATAATTTTTAAGCATATCGCAATTGAATTTTAGTTTTTATTCCGAGCGAAGGCTACCCTCGAGAGCCGTAGCGCTATTCAGCGCGTAGGTTCTTGACCGGGTTTGCCATTGCGGCCTTGATGGCCTTCACTTTTACATTCAGTTTTTTATATTTTAGATTTTACATTTCCTTCAGGGAATTAACCGGGTTCGCAATCGCTGCCCTTACTGCCTGATAACTTACGGTGAGCAAGGCGATCAACAACGCCAGGCTACCTGCTGTCATAAAAACTTTCCAGCTGATGGCTATCCGGTATTGATACCCCTGCAGCCATTTGAACATAGCCCAGTAGGCGACTGGCGTGGCGATCAGGATAGAAACGATGATCAGCTTAATAAAATCAATAGACAGCAGCGCGGTGATACTAGTGATGGAGGCGCCAAGGACTTTCCTGATGCCGATCTCTTTGATCCTCGCTTCCGCCATATAGGTGGCCAGCCCGAACAGTCCCAGGCAGGAGATGAAAATAGTAAGACCGGAAAATATTGCCGCCAGCTTGGCCGTGAGTTGTTCGCTGCTGAATTTTTTTGCATACTCCTCATCCATAAAATGATATTCGAACGGGTAGGCAGGATTGTATTGTTTGAATATTTTTTCGGCTCTGGCCAATAAGGGCGCCGTAGCCTGCGTATTGCTGAGCTTGATGTTAAGGACATTCCTCCCTGACCTCGGCCCTTTGAAGATGATGGGTTTGATGGGTTCGTATGGAGACTCCAAAATAAAATCTTTGATCACGCCCACTACATGCCAGGTCGTTGGATCATCGTGGATGGTTTGGCCTATCACATTCTTAAACCCCATGACCTTTGCCGCAGCTTCATTGATCAGGCAACTGACTGAATCACTTGGATAAGTTTTTAGGTCAATATCCCTTCCTTCCACCAGGGTAAATCCCGCGGTTTTGATGAGGTCGCCGTCGGTCGAAGAACGAAGAAAAGTGATTTCAGCATTTGGATCCTTACCCTTCCAGCTTAGTCCATGACCTGAGCTCCACACCTGAGTTAACGGTGCATGAGACTGGCTGACCGATAACGCAATTCCCGAACTGATCAGATCATTTTTTATCAGCCCGTAATTTTTTTTCAGGTCCCCTTCCAAATTAATATAGATCATATTGTTCCTGTCATAACCCGTTTTTCTCTGGATACCGTAATTGATCTGCTTTTCGACAATGATCGTGCACACGATGAGTATGATAGCAAAACTGAATTGCAGTATGACGAGCAGTTTTCTTGGCGTGACGAGCGCATTTACTTTTTTGAAACTTCCTTTCAACACGGCAACGGGTTTGAAAGCGGACAGGAAAAAAGAAGGATAACTTCCAGCCAAAATACCCGTAAAGAGGATGAATCCAATGAATGCGATCCAGGAATACCACTGATGATAATCTATAAAAAGCGTTTTTTCTGTAAGTTGATTGAATGCCGGTAGTGAGAAATAAACGATCAGTAAGGCCAGTAATCCTGCAATCGTTGCAATGAGGACCGATTCACTCAGGAATTGGAACACGAGGGATCTTTTGACTGCCCCTGCAACCTTTCGGATGCCTACTTCTTTGGCCCTTTTTTCACTTCTCGCCGTAGTCAGGTTCATGAAGTTGATGCAGGCGATCAGCAAAATAAAAGCTGCGATGATACCCAGAATCCTCACCGTTTCTATCCTTCCGCCGGCAGGCTTTCCATCCACAAAATCTGAATAAAGTCTCAGCTGGCTCACCGGGTAAAGGAAGATATTTGTTTTCGCACGACCTCCAGAATATTTGAAGATGACATCCTTAACCTTTTCAGTTGCCGCGGCCCTGGAAACATTTGGTTTGAGCAGCACAAATGTCCTGATGCTGAAATCAGTCCAGTCCGTATCGATCCATCCCTTTTGAGTATTGCGCTCATAGGACATCAGGTATTCGAAATTGAATTGGGTATTGTTGGGAAGGTCTTTTGCTACGGCGGTTACCGTAAGGTTATCCATGGCTTCCAGCTTGACGGTTTTTCCGATAACATCAGTATTTCCGAATAATTTGATGGCCATTTTTTCGGTGATCACGAGCGAACCCGCATCCCGCAGGGCCGTTCTGGGGTCGCCACGCAACAAAGGATAGCTGAACATGGTCAGAAAGGCCGTGTCGACTGACATGCCTGAAGCTTTCAGGCTCTTGTCGCCGACGCCGAAGAGCAGTTGCTGAGGCCAGCTCATCCGGGTCACCGCTTCGACCTCGGGATAGTCTTTTTGAAGGGAGGGCGCCATGATCTCCGGCGTGGGCGTGTAGGACCGCAGAATGCCGTCCACCTTCTCCCGGTCGACGGACCAGGCCTCATACAAGCGATCGCCCCTTACATGGAAGCGGTCATAACTGACTTCGTTCTGTATCCACAGCAGGATCAGGATTGCGCTGGCCATCCCGATCGCCAGGCCACTGATGTTGATGATCGAAAAAACCTTATTCCGGATAAGGTTTCTGTAAGCAATCTTGAAATAATTTTTCAGCATGACGGCTATTTTTGGTATTTCACTTTTACATTCAAAATTTTATATTTTAAATTTTACATTTCCTTCAGCGATTTTACAGGATTCGCAATGGCCGCTTTGATCACCTGGAAACTCATAGTGAGCAGTGCGACCAGCAGCACCAGCAATAAGGAAAAAGCAAACAGCCAGCCATTGATCGAAATCCGGTAAGGATAATTCTGCAGCCATTTATCCATTGCCCACCAGGAAACGGGAATAGCAATCAGGGTGGCCAGGATAACGAGTTTGAGGAAGTCGGCGGAGAGTTTCTGCATAATGACGCTCACCGAAGCGCCGAGCACTTTCCTGATGCCGATCTCTTTGGTTCTCTTTTCTGCCGAGAGCGTAGCCAGGCCAAAAAGGCCAATGCAGGAAATGAAGATGGTTAATATCGCACCGAAACTGATAATCTGTTTCCATTTGGCTTCGCTATTATATTGTTTGGCATTTTCTTCATCTTTAAAATTATATTGATAAGGTTGAAAAGGAAACAAAGATTTAAAAGTGGCGGAAATATATTTGAGCGCTTCCGCCGCATGCCCAGGTCTGATTTTCATGAAAACGTCACGGTACTGGTATCGTGGGTTGGTAACAAAAATTTGCGGACCGATCTTTTCATTCAGCGACAAATAATGATAGTCCCTGATCACCCCGATGACAGTGTATTGTTTGTTCATGTAGAAGAAATCAATAACCTGGCCCAGCGGATCTTTCCAGCCTGCTTCTTTTGCAAAAGATTCGTTGACGATAACACCCTGTGCTGAATCGGAGAGGATATTCTTTGAAAAGTTCCTTCCTTTGACAACCGGAATTTGGAAGAGCGGGAGATAGTTTTCATCGACGATCTTAAAGTCAAAACGGGCTTCTTTCCCCTGGTTGATGTGTGCGATGGTCCCCCATCTGCCACCCTGGTCCGCGCTAACCGCTTCAATCGAACTATTCCTGAGCAATGTGTTCCTAAACAGCTCATATTTGGTCCTGTCCATATCTCCTGCATTTACCCTGGCAACTTGTTTATCATTGTAACCCAGGTCGAAGTGCGTCAGGTAATTGAACTGTGAATAGATGATCAGGGTGGATATGATCAGGAAGGTAGCGAGTGCAAATTGAAGGACGACCAGGCTCTTGGACAGATAGTTTTTACTGGCAAATCGCATCCGGCCATACAGTGTCTGGACCGGATTAAATTTTGACAGCACGATTGCGGGATAAAATCCAGCCAGCAGGCCGGTTAAAAGAAATAGCAGAACATAACCCGTGATCAGTTTTATATCGAGCAAATATGAAAAAGCAAGTGATTTATTAGAAACCTCATTAAAAAATGGTAACAGTAACTGGACCAATGCAATCGCTAAAATAAAGGCGGCGAAACAAAGCATAAAAGATTCTCCCAGGAACTGGATGATGAGTTGTTTTCTTTGGCTGCCGATCACTTTCCGGATCCCGATTTCTTTTGCTCTTTTGAGGGAGCGGGCCACGGTCAGGTTGATGAAATTAATACAAGCGATCAGCAGGATCAGCGCAGCTATGCCCGTGAGAATGTAGGAATATATGGGATTGCTTTCATCAGACAGGCCGTTACTTGCCGGGTAGTCCTTGCTGAGGTGCATGGCCAGGAATGGTTGAACATCATAGCTGATCTTATCCCCGAATCCATATTTCTTAGTCGCCTCCTTAATCTGGTCGCCGGCTTCGGTTTGATATACTTTTGCAAATTTCGACTTTAACGCTGCTAAATTCGCTCCGGGTTTAATGACAATAAAGGTATTCAGAAAAAAATTCAGCCACTGGTTGTCATCATTTTGCGATTGGACGAATTTCATGGGAACAAGCATCTTGATCTTGATCGATGAATTCTGTGGTGATTTCCTGGCGACCCCAGATACGGTAAAGGGTTCGAACTTATCACCCGTTTTTAATTCAAGGACCTGGCCATAAGCTTTTTTTGCGCCAAAATATTTTTTGGCCACCTCCTCCGAAAGTACGACAGAGTGAATGTCTTTGAGCGCTGTTTTGGGATCGCCCTCAAGTAAAGGGAATGAAAATATAGTAAAGAAATTCTTGTCTACTGACAACGCATCCTGGTCAAAGACCTGGCCACTGGATTTGATGGTATAGCCCTCGCTTTTTACCCTGACGAAATCTTCAATTTCCGGGATCGCCTGTTTGAATCCCGGGCCTGGCATCATACCCGTATTCCCGTCCTTAGATACTGCGCCGCTTGCATCTATCCGGTCATTGACAATGCGATAGATATCATTTTTCTTTTTATGGAAACGGTCATAGCTCAACTCATCCTTGGCATATAGAAAAATGAGCATACAACAGGCCAACCCAACGCTCAGCCCTGTTATATTGATGAATGAGAACGTCTTGTTTCTCCAAAGATTTCTCAGTGCGACGATGAAATAGTTCTTAAGCATATGTCGGGTTTTAGCTTCCGCCGGTATTTCCGATGGTTTTATTCCCTAAACACATGCCGAAAGTCATATAAGTGATTTACAATGTACTAATTACAGTCCATTATACGAAGGGGTTCGTTTTTGATACAAAACTGTCCGTTTTCGATACAATAGTTCTTATTTCGTGTCTCACTCATTCCTCAGCGAGTTGACTGGATTTTGCAGCGCTGCCTTGATCGCATGAAAGCTTACCGTCGCCAATGCCGTTATCAATGCCAGGAGAGCCGCCAGCCCGAAGATCCACCAAGCAATACTGATGCGGTACACGAAATCATTTAGCCATTTGTTCATCGACCACCAGGCGATGGGTGCCGCAATGACAAAAGAAATGGCCACCAATTTGACGAAGTCTTTGGAAAGAAGGCTGATGATGCCTTGAACACTTGCACCCAACACTTTTCGGATACCTATTTCTTTGGTTCTTTGCTCTGCTATAAAAGTGGCGAGACCAAACAAGCCAAGACAAGCTATTAAAATGGCCAGCACGGCAAATACCATAAAAATTTTTCCGATTCTTTGGTCAGTACGATACATTTCATCAAATGCCTGGTCGAGGAACCGGTAACTAAATGGCATACCCGGCGCCATTACTTTCCAGTTATCTTCCACCTGCTTTAAAAGATGGTTGATATTGCTGCTGTTCACCTTAAATGAAGCGAGCCCGGTAGATTTCCTCAAAAAAAGACTTAGCGGTCCAATGCTCTCTCTCAACGATTCGAAATTGAAATTCTTGACAACTCCAATGATATTGTAGCCTACTGGTTTGTTGTTGTCATCCGGCTTGAATATTTTCTTACCAACAGGATCATCATATCCAAGAAATTTGGCTGTTGTTTCATTAATAATCACTGCACTTGAGTCGCTGCCAAAATCCCTGGAAAAAGCCCTTCCTTTAATGATTTGAATACCCATGGTTTTGAGATAATCATAGTCGACATTCCATGCCTGCATATCCAAACCGGTTTTCGAATCCATTTCCGCGTCTTTAAAATAGCTGTTGTCGTTGCGTGATGAACTGGTCACTGGCAGAAAACTGCTTATGGAGGCACTTACGACTCCGTTCATCTGTAACACCTTATTTTTAAATGCATCGACATTATCTTGTAATGCATAGGCATCGTCAACGATCAATACCTGCTCTTTTTTGAAACCCAGATCTTTTGATTGTATGTAGCCTAACTGTTTATAAATAACAATGGTGCCAATGATCAATATAATAGACGTAGTAAATTGAAATACTACCAAAACACTTCTCAAACTGCCGCTTTTGCTGCCCAGTTTCAATTTTCCTTTTAATACTTCAATGGGGCGGAATGCGGATAAAAAGAATGCAGGATAGCTCCCGGCAAGCAATCCAACAACGAATGGCAACGTAATCAATAATGGTAAGATAACCGGAGAAAACAGGCTCGTTAGCCGCATGGATTTATTGGCAATATTGTTGAACAGGGGCAAAACAAAAAAGGCTATTCCGATGGCAATAACCATGGAAAATAATGCCATCAGGGTGGATTCGATCAGGAATTGTGCAATGAGTTCTTTGCGTTCTGTACCCAGCACCTTGCGTATGCCCACCTCCCTGGCACGATTGGCTGAGCGTGCTGTAGTGAGGTTCATAAAATTAATGCAGGCGATCAGGAGAATAAATAACGCGATTGCCCCGAAAATATACAGAGATTGTATGTTGCCGCTCGGACTCAATTCATAGAGGCGGTCGGAATACAGATGTATTTTAGTCAGTGGGATGAGTGAATACTCCAGTTTATTGCCCGATTTCTTGAATTCCTCCATGCTGCTGATCTTGATGAATTGCTGCACATAGGGCAGCACATACTTGACGATGTACTGATCGAAGTTTTTTTCAAAGGCCTTATAATCCGTTCCTTTTTTTAAAAGAATATAGGTATGAAAATTATGGCTGGATAACTGTCCCCACTGATAATCCACATTCTTCATCGAGAACAGAAAATCAAAATGAAAATGGGAATTGCGCGGAATGTCCCTGATCACGGCGGTTATTTTATACAGTTTATTTTTATTGTCATTTGTTTCAATTGTTTTTCCGATCACGTCCGCAGTGCCGAAATATTTTTTTGCCGCTGATTCGGTCAGTACGACCGTATTGGGCTCATTCAGCGCAGTTTTGGTATCACCTTGCACTGCGGGCAGGGTAAATATTTCGAAGAAAGTGGAGTCCACATGGGCGACGTTCCTTTCATTGATATAACTATTTCCTTTTTTTATCAATTTACTCCCGCTCGAATTATAGATGCGTGTATATTGTTCAACCTGAGGATAATCTTTTTTCAGCAACTGGCCCATCATATCCGAGGTAAAAGGCATGTGCAGGTCGCCACCGCCAAAGCGGATATCCGCATTAATGCGATAAATGTTTTCTGCTTTGTAATTGTATCGATCAAATCCTAATTCGTCCAGCACATACAGCGCAATCAACAGAAAACAACAAAGACCAATGGCAAGTCCTGAGATATTGACAATGGAGAAGGTTTTGTTTCTCAATAAATTTCTCCATGCAATTTTGAAGAAGTTGGTAATCATAAATTCTTGAGGTATTTTTTTAACATGTTTTGCAGTTGCCGACCTTGTATGACGTAGAGACCCGTGATCAGGTTACAACAGTTCCTGACTTTCTCATTCCTTATTTGTTATTCCTTCTTTCTTATTTCGCCTATTCCGTCCTCAGATTACCTGAAGGGTTAGCCATCGCCGCCCTGACTGTGTGAAACCCTACTGTTAGTGCCGTGATCAACAACACGACGGCAGCTGAAATCAGGAAGGGCGTGGCGTTCAGGGCTGACTTATAGGGGAAGACGTTCAGCCATTTATTCATGAAATACCAAGCCAGGGGAAAGGCAATCAGGGCAGATAACCCGACTAGCAGCAGGAAATTCTTTGCGATTAATCCCACCAGGTGCGGGATCCCTGCGCCCATGATTTTCCGGATGCTGATTTCTTTTTGTCTTTGCTGGGTAGTAAAGGCGATCAATCCCAAAAGCCCCAGACAGGTGATAAAAATCGTCAACGAAGAAAAGGCCGCAAAAATCTTTCCTCTTTTCTGATCTGCGGTGTATTGGGAGTCCAGATCCTGGTCCAGGAAACTGTATTGAAAGGGTAGGGCCGGCAGGATGCTTTTCCAGACTTTTTCAATCTGCGATATGGTCGCCACGGTATTTTGTTGAGCTACTTTGATCTGAACGCTGTTGTTGTTTGGCCGGTAAAATAAAATCAGGGGAGCAATGGGATTATACAAGGATTTCAAATTGAAGTCCTTCACCACGCCAATGACTTCCAGGTATCGCCCCGTCGTATCGCCGGGGAATTTTATTCGCTGGCCAATCGGGGTCTTCCAGCCATAGGATTGTACCATGTATTCGTTGACCAGGATGCTTCTGAGCGTATCAGCGGGTAAGGAAAAATTCCTTCCCTCAACCAGTTTCATTCCCAGGGTCTGAAGATAGTTGGCGTCGATGTCGTAACAGTCCACTCCCTTTTCCACATATCCATTCCTGGTCGGGATGGAAAACAAATTAAAACTTATTCCATTTCCGCCAGGTGTGGTTTCACCTGTACTCACGGTAATGACCGATGGATTTTTGCCTATTTCGGTTTTGAAGGCATTGAGGGGTTCGCGCGTATTTTTGTCCGCATCCGCCACGATGTTAATGACCTGAGCCTTGTTGAAGCCAAGGTCTTTATTGCGCATGTATGCTAATTGCCGGTAGACTACGGTGGTGCAGATCAGCATCACGATGGAAATGGTAAACTGGATTGTGACCAGAGATTTTCGAAGCACCGTATTGCTTGAACTTTTTGCAAGCTTTCCTTTTAACACGGTTACAGGG
This sequence comes from Puia sp., assembly GCA_035317445.1. Classification (GTDB taxonomy): domain Bacteria; phylum Bacteroidota; class Bacteroidia; order Chitinophagales; family Chitinophagaceae; genus Puia. Next base: position 4,479 of record DATHGW010000661.1, on the reverse strand, counting down.
TTAAATTTAGATAGATAAAAAGCGGGGTAACTGCCACCAGCCAGTCCGACAAATACAAAAATGCCCAGGAGGATGCCGATGGTGCCCGGGTGCAATAAAGTCTTAAAAGAGATGAACTTCCCGGCAATGGAATTGAAAGCGGGCAAGAGCAGGGCAATCAGCAAAAGACTCAGAAGCAGCGCCAGCAGGGCCATTACAGTGGATTCGACCAAAAACTGGGCGATCAATTGCGATCTCGCTGACCCCGCAACTTTCCTGATGCCTATTTCCTTTGCCCTCCTGGCCGAGCGGGCCGAGGTGAGATTCATATAATTGATGCAGGCGATGATCAGCATGAATAAGGCCACTGCAGAAAAAATATAGATATACGACATGCTGCCCGGTTCTTCGGGCCCATTAAAATCAGATTGAAGATGGATGGCCGTGATCGGTTGCACGCCGTAGTGAATTTTTATATTGAATTGCCTGAATATGGACGCCATGTATTTATCATACATGTACAATAATTTTTTTTCGAAGACAGGTGCATTCACATTGGGCTTAAGCAACACATAGGTAAAAAAACCAAAACCGCCCCAATTATTCGCAAAATCCTTGGGCAGCGTGCTGGTTGAAATGAGTGCGTTGAATCGAAAGTGTGAGTTTCGCGGTGGATCTTTTACAACTCCAGTGATCTTATAGATATCGCCGTGGTTGTTTTGAAGGGTTTTCCCAACAGCCGGTTTGCCTTTGCCGAAATACTTTTCAGCCAGGGTCTGGGTCAATACCATCGAATGTGTTTCCTGTAAAGCGGATTTAGGGTTGCCTTCTACAATTGTGTAAGTGAATACATCGAATACATTGCTGTCTGCGTAAAATATCTTGTCTTCATAGAAAGCTAATTCACCATTTTTATACATCGCCTTATCGGCTTTCACAAAGCGGACCGACTGTTCCACTTCCGGGTTTTCTTTTTTTATCACCGGACCCAAAGGAAATTGGGTGGAGATCCACTTCATGCTGTTCTCCGGTTCGTTTACAAAAGCCACAATGCGGTAAATCCGGTCAGCTTTTTCGTGGTACCGGTCATAGCTTAATTCATCGAGCACGTACAAGATCAGCAGGAGGCTGAAACTGATGCCAATAGTCAGCCCAAGAATATTCAGCACGCTATAGGCTTTGTCTTTTTTGATCGTCCGGAGTGCGACCAGGATTAAATTTTTTATCATAGATGTCGTAAATACTAAGTCTTCCTTTTACATTTCTTTCAATGACTTCACGGGATTGGCGAGCGCTGCGTTGATCGCCTGGAAACTGACGGTAAGCAACGCGATGACGAGCGCGAGGGAACCGGCAATCAAAAATATCCACCAGCTGATGCGGATGCGGAAAGCAAAATCCTGCAGCCACATATGCATGACGAGCCAGGCCAATGGTGATGCCAGGATGAATGCAATCAGAACCAAACGGATGAAATCCTTCGAAAGCAAAACAACGATGCCCCGGACCGAACAACCCAACACTTTGCGAACGCCGATTTCTTTTGTGCGCTGAATGGTGGCGAAATAGGATAATCCAAGCAATCCCAGACAGGCGACAAAAATCGCAAAACCAGAAAAAATCCCGAAAACCGATCCGAAAAGCTGATCGTTTTTATATTGATCATTAAATTTTTCGTCCAGGAAATAGTAGCTGAACAGATTCCCCGGAAAAAAGGCGTCATATTTTTGCCTGATCGCAGCAATCGTGGCCGTGAGATCCCTGGGATTTACTTTAACGGAAATGGGGTTGCCCGTGCCATATACAGGGCGAAGGAAGGTAGCTTCCAATGGATACCGGAATGATTTCTGGTGAAAGTCAGCAATGACGCCCACGATATCCCATGTTTTGTTGCCGGCAACTATTTGTTTGCCGATGGCTTCCTCAGGCTTCTTGAATCCCAGTAATTTTATGCCCTGCTCATTGATGATAATGTTGTGCAATAAGTTGTAGGAGGGATTATAATCTGTGGGCGTAAAGTTCCTTCCCGCCAGCAATTGTATATCGTACAACGGGATGAAATCCTTACTGACCACCTGGTTGCGAAACGTAAAACGGTCATTGGGCTGGTCGGCTCGCCTGACATTAAAATTTCTTCCTAATTCATCGCCAGGCAATCGCCCCGAATTCGCGGAACCCAGTACGTTAGGAATTGTCTTTAATTCATCCATAAACGTATTTTCTCTTTCTATGAAAGTAGAATCCCAGCTCGTTAATCCGGGTTCCCTGATGATGAGTATCTGGGAAATATTCATGCCCAGGTTTTGTTTACTCATGAACTGCATTTGCCTGGATACCACAAATGAGCCGATGATCAGCGCCACGGTGATGGCAAACTGCCCAATGACAAGACCTTTCCTCAGGGCAATTCCTTTTTTTGAAGCGCTGAATTTTCCTTTGAGCACCATGGCAGGTTTAAAAGAAGACAAGACGAATGCAGGATAGAATCCGGAGATTAGAATTCCCCCAATGACCAGAAGAATCAGTCCTATGCTGATGGCGTATCCGTTCAGCCCTTTTTCGAATAAATAGGAGAGGGAAAGTTCATACTGGATCATGCGGTTGAAAGCGCCTTGCAGCAGAAAAACCAGGCCCAGTGCAATGACCAGGGCAAGCAAATTGATGAATAGGGATTCTCCAAGGAATTGCCTGATCAGTTGAAACCGGCTTGCGCCGGCGACTTTGCGGATGCCTACTTCTTTCGCTCTTTCCACTGACCTGGCAGTGGCGAGATTGATATAGTTCACCCAGGCAATGACAATAATAAATAACGCGATCACGAGCATACCCCAGACAACCGTAGCACTTCCTGTTTTCCCAATCTCATACTCAAAGTCTGAATACAGGTGCGCTTTCGAGAGGGGTTGTAAATAAAATTTTTCATCACTCCCTGATATCTTATTGCCCTGGAAATGCCGCTTGCTGAATTCCGGGAATTTTGTCTGAATGTTTCTATAGTTAGCGCCCTTCCTCAATTGAATATAATGCCAGAAATCAGAATCGGTAAAATCATGGTCGGCCTCCTTCCATTTCCAGGTGGCGATCATGGTTCGCCATGACATCAGGAGATTGAATTGCAAGTGAGAATTTTCCGGCACGTTGGCGCAAATACCAGTGATTTTATAAGGTAGGGAATCCTTTGAAATCACCAATGTTTTTCCAATGAGGGATTGAAAATCATTTCCCGTAAAGGCGAATATTTTTCTGGCTAATTTTTCTGAGAGAATAATATTGTTCGCATCGTTAAGGGCATTCAGGCGATCACCGGCAAGGAGCGGGAAATGAAACATCTGCAGAAAGCTCGGGTCAACGGCAAGCGCATCTTTTTCCTCCAATTTTTTTTCTCCTTCGCTCAGGATGAGTGGACCGATAGGCTCAACCCGTGTATGGTTCACGATATCGGGAATATCATCCTGCATTGCTTTTCCGATGGCCGAATAGGTGATGGTACCATGCTGGATCAGTTTACCGTTTTGATAACGGTCATTCACCACCCGGTAAATATCCTGTGCATTTTCATTGAACTGGTCATAGCTCAACTTGAAATTCACGTATTGTAATATCAACAGGCATGTCGCCATTCCAATGGACAGACCGGCGATATTAATGGCAGAAAATGCCTTGTTTTTTCTCAGGTTGCGGAAAATGATCTTCAGATAATTGGTGAACATGGATGTCGTTTTTAATATTATTCAGTGCGTAGGCTCTTAACCGGATTCGCATTCGCAGTTCTTATGCAATGGTACGCCATCGTCAACATGGCAATCAGCAAGGTTACTAGGGTAGACAGTACAAACACACCCCATCCGATACTAATCCTGTCTGTAAATTCCTGCAACCATTTATTGATCAGCCACCAGCTGATGGGCCACGCGATCAGGTTGCCTGCAAGCACCAATAAGACCAGGTCTCTTGAAAGCAGGCTAACCAGGTTGCCGACGCCAGCCCCAATGACCTTCCGGATGCCGATCTCTTTGGTTCTCGTTTCAGTAGCATGAGCAATGAGACCGAATAGTCCCAGACCTGAAATAACGATCGCCAATCCCGCGAACAATTTCAGGATCTTGCTCATGTTGTCTTCTTTTTTATACAGTCCGGAAATATGATCGTCGAGGAACTGGTAACTGAATAAGGTATTGGGAGACAGGACGGCGATTTTCTTCTTTAGGAAATCGATGGTTTCTGTTGTTCTGCCGGAACGGATTTTTATCAGCATATTGCCGCTCCATTCCGGCTTATATTGCAGTACCAATGGCTCCACCTGATGATGTAGGGAAGCGAAGTGAAAATCCTTGATGACGCCAACAATTTTTCCCTGGATGTTCATGCTGTTGTTTCTGACCAGGATATTCAAAGGATTTTTCAGATGAAGGGCTGCGGCTGCTTTTTCATTGATAATAAAAGATGCTGAATCATTGAACTGAGTAGAAAAATTTCTTCCTTCCTTTAATGCGATGTTCA
>DATHGW010000660.1:0-3746 GCA_035317445.1 Puia sp. | reverse complement strand
AGGAATACATCGATGCATTGCTGTCGCAATCAAAAGGCATCGATACCCTGCTCCTGGCCTGTACGCATTATCCGTTGCTGAGGGAAAAAATTGCGCATTTTGTTGACCCATCTGTAAAAATCATCTCTCAGGGTGAAATTGTGGCCAATAGTTTGATAGATTATTTACATCGTCACCCGGAAATAGACCATAGGTTGAGTAAAAACGGGGAAAGACATTTTTTTACGACAGATTCTACAGAAGATTTTAATCGTCATGCAGGAATTTTTTACGGGAAGCGACTGCGCTCAGAACATATTGCGCTGGGCTGACCGGAAAGGGATACCAATAAAATTGTGATTATGAAAACACAAGTCTTTTTTACCGGGATGGGATTGGCGTTGCTCTTCCTTTTTGCCTGCCAGAAAGAGAAGAGCTTTGAAAAAGCCGCCGGAAATGGGGGCAATACAAGCGCAGATTTTCGCGCAAAAATCAATAACCAGCAATGGGTGGCTGCCGATAGCACCAGGGGGGCGAGCATTATTGGCGGCATCACCAATATTACGGGCATCAGCAGCGACAATATGCAAATCAGCATCACCCTCAACGGAACTAGCGCGGGTAATTATACACTGGATCAAAATTCTTTTAACGTCGGCACTTTTATCGATCGCAATTCGGTCAATACATTTGCCTTTGCGACCAACCAGGGGCTTGATACAACGCAAGCCGGGGGAACAGTGGTGATTACCGAAATCAATACGGCCAGTAAGACGATTTCAGGCAATTTTCAGTTTAAGGTATTCAGGGGTCTAGATCAACAGCAGCTGCTGATCACCGAAGGCGTCTTTACCAATCTCCCCTATGTAACTTCCCTGCCGCCGGCTTCAAACACCGACAGTTTTTTTGTAAAGGCAGACGGAACAGGCTGGAACCCGCCAAGCATCACCACTTCGATCAGTATGGGTAAACTGATCATCGCTGCGTCAGAAACGGATGCGTCCAGGAGTATTGGACTGGTTATGCCACAGGACGTTATGGTGGGATTGCACCAAATGGATTTTGGCGCCGGCAATTTTTTTGGCGAATACAATCCTAATCCCAGCAGCTTCCTTGTTTCGGATACCAGCGGAACCCTGACCATTATTGAGAATAACAGCAGTACACGGCGAATCAAAGGCACTTTCCAGTTCAAGGCTGACGACGCGTCTGGCGGCTCCCAGACCGCTCTACTGACCGAAGGAAGTTTTTCTGTCGGGTATTGACGGATTTGTATGCTTCCAGTTGGTGGGAAATGAGTTTTTGCTTACTTTTGCCGTCCCTTTCACCCCGCCTGTTGCGGGACGGGCATGGTTGCCTGTCGTTAGGATGAAAACAGCCTGTTTTTTCACGGGCTGGCTTAAAATGGGTTAGTAACAAAAAAAAGTAAACATGAAACGTACATTTCAACCACACAGGCGCCGTCGCAAGACCGTACACGGTTTTCGCAGACGAATGCAAACAGCCAATGGCCGCAAAGTATTGGCAAGCCGTCGCAAAAAGGGACGTAAGAAACTGACAATTTCTGATGAGTCGAAACTGAAATAAATACAACTTACTTCAAAAGAAAGTTCAAATAGTCATGGCTCCGGAAAATCTCCGGAGCTATTTATTTTTGTAAAAAGATAGTCTATCAGTAAGCAATACACTCTTGGCAAAAAAGAAAGGTTGAAAAGCCGGAAATTAATCGACCAGCTGTTCAGCCAGGGGAAGAGTTTTTCCATCGCTCCCTTCAGGGTGTTTTATCTTCAGGCGGGTCCGCTACCCTTATTGCAGGCCGGTTTTGGTCTAACCGGAAGAAACTTTAAGCGGGCGGTTGACAGGAACCGCGTCAAACGCCTGACCCGGGAAGCTTACCGCCTGCAAAAGCAGACCCTTCAGGATCGCGTGCTTAAGAACAATCGGCCATTGGCTGTGTTCTTTATTTATACAGGGAAAGAATTGCCGGCCTACCCGGTCTTGTATGAAAAAATGGGTCTCATATTACAACGACTAATCAAACTGGCCAATGAAGACAGTGCTGCGCATCCTTAGCCTTCCTTTTATTGCATTGATCAAATGCTACCAGCTCCTCATTTCGCCCTGGCTTGGACCGCAATGCCGTTTTACACCCACTTGCTCCCATTACGCTGTGGGGGCATTAAAAAAGTATGGAATTTTTAAAGGAACCTGGCTCGCCTTAAGAAGAATTCTTCGCTGTCATCCCTGGGGCGGTAAAGGGTTTGATCCGGTACCTTGAGTTCGGATGGGGATTACCGATAGGAAATAAGAAATAAGGAATAAGGAAGTATAGCATGGCGAGTCCAACTTTCTTATTCCTTATTTCTTATTTTACAGGGCAGCCTCGTACCGCTTATTAATAACTTCCCAATTGACCACGTTCCAGAATGCGGCGAGGTAATCGGCGCGGCGGTTCTGGTATTTGAGGTAGTAAGCATGTTCCCACACGTCGACACCTAATAGCGGTGTTCCTTTTACCTCGGCTACATCCATCAGCGGATTGTCCTGGTTGGGGGTTGAGGAAATAACCAGTTTGCTATCCTGTTCCATCAGCCATGCCCAACCGCTGCCAAAACGCGTCATCCCGGCCTGTGATAATTTTTCCTTGAATGCATCAAAGGAACCAAATTCCGCAGTGATTGATTCACCGAGTTTTCCTTTTGGCGTACCGCCTGCATTCGCAGCGAGACTTTCCCAAAAGAAACTGTGGTTCCAATGCCCGCCGCCGTTATTGCGAACGGCGGCGCTGATGGCTCCCGCACGCTGTACCAGGTCTTCCAGCGATTTGCCTTCATTCGGCGTTCCTGCAATCGCCTTGTTGAGATTGTCTACATAAGCCTGGTGATGCTTGCCATGATGTATCTGCATCGTCATCGCATCAATATGCGGCTCCAATGCATCCGGTGCAAAAGGCAAAGCAGGTAAAGTAAATGCCATAACTATTGGTTTTAATTTGAATTGAAATAGAATATTACTGGGACAACAAATTTACAGATCAAAGGTTGATAACTCAAAACAAATACCAGACTGGCACAAAAAAAAATGAAAGATTGTGATTTCATTTTTTGGGGATTTTATTTTTAGGGAAATAAATTCTACAATATTCGAAAGGATGCAATCATTTTATAGTAATTTCCTCCTCTGTCTTCATTGTATTATTCGATTTACAAAACAAGCAAATGGAAAAAACATCCTACTCCGATCAATCCCGAAGAAAATTCATACGCAAGGCAGCTAAAGGCATGTTGGGTGCATCGCTTACTCCGGCAATGCTGTCGGCGGCAGCAAAAGAACAGAAACTGCAATGGTTGCAAAGACCGGAACAGTATGGTCCCAATGACCAGGTACAGATTGCCCTCATCGGCGCCGGTGGTATGGGCAATGCTGATGCTGATACCTGTATCACCGTTCCCGGCGTCAAACTTGTTGCGGCCTGCGACCTGTATGATGGAAGGCTGGAAGCTGCGAAAAAAAAATATGGCACCGATATTTTTGTTACCCGGGACTATAAAGAAATCCTTGCAAGAAAAGACATCGATGCGGTGATCATTGCGACACCTGATCATTGGCATAAGGACATTTCCATTGAGGCCATGAACAGTGCAAAGGGAGTGTATTGCGAAAAGCCGATGGTCCGCGACATTTCTGAAGGCGTTTCCGTGATCGAAGCGCAAAATAAGAACAAGGCCATCTTCCAGGTCGGCAGCCAGGGAATGAGCTCATTGGGG
>DATHGW010000659.1:0-2796 GCA_035317445.1 Puia sp. | reverse complement strand
CGGTCAGTAATAATTTCGAAAGCGCTTCGTAAGTTTTTCCTTTTTGTTGCAGGAACCGGCCAACCAGGTAGCCTCCGATCACATTAACCACGGAGGGAAATGTACTCAACAAGCCCTCGGGTTCGAACGCAACCCCTTCTCCGTGGTACATATGATTTTCACCCAAAAGCCATCGATCAATTTTAGAACCAAGGTTGCTGGTCATGCCCAGGGGATCGGCTGCATCGCCGAACCACATCAGCAGCGGCCAATACAACAAAAGAATAACTATGGCCAGGATCAGTGAAGTCTTTGGTTTGAGGAAATAGATCATCAGCGATGCGATGCAATACGCCAATGCGATCCGCTGCAAGACGCCAAAGATCCTGGTATGTGAAACCGGCGCAAGTACCAAATGGTTCTGGTCATTCATCTCAAAAAAAGGAAACCAATACATCAGGTAGCCCAGCAAAAAAATGACCAGGGTTCTCCTTAAAATTTTTACCAGCACTTTCGATTGCGGCAGATCGTTCCACCTGGACATCACAAAACTCATCGCATTTCCTACTGCAAAGAGAAAAGAGGGAAAGACAAGATCGGTAGGCGTAAATCCAAACCATTTGGCATGTTCTAAAGGAGAGTAAGAAACCGGGCCGCCGGGTGTATTGACGATGATCATAAAACAAATCGTCATTCCACGAAATACATCCAGGGCAAGAAAGCGTTGGTTAGGCAGTGGCATGGGCAAATGTAAATGTAAAATCTAAAATACTAAATGTAAAATGTAAAAGTGGAAAGCACCGATACTTTTACATTTTACATTTCTATATCTTCACGCTCAAAATCAACGCATGCGCAGGAAATGGTTGCTCGCAATTCCAGTTGCCTTAATTATCTTTTACCTGGCGGGACCGAGTCCTGCAAAACCGGTTTACTCCCTATCGATGCCGGCAGTTCCTGCCGATGCACGGGAGCTGGAACAGTACGTCAGTGAAAATGAATCTGGCCACCACCTGAAGCCGGAAAACGCAGCGCGTATCGTTTGGGCGGATGATTCCCTCAAACAGGTAACGGACTACGCGATCGTTTACCTGCACGGTTTTTCGGCCTCACAGAAAGAAGGCTTCCCGATTCACCGGAACATCGCGGCGGAATTTGGGTGTAACCTCTACCTGTCACGGCTGGCCGAACATGGGATCGATACCAGTGAACAATTGTTGAATCTAACGGCCGACAGGTATTGGGAATCTGCCAGGCAGGCGTTGGCTATCGGTAAACAACTCGGCAGAAAAGTGATCCTGATGGGCACTTCCACCGGCGGAACCTTGGCGCTGCAATTAGCCGGCGTCTATCCTCAGGATGTTGCCGCCCTCATTCTTTTATCGCCCAATATCGCCATCAACGATCCCTTCGCATGGATGCTAAACAACCACTGGGGCCTGCAAATCGCGAGAATGGTAAAACACGGCAAATACGTAGTGTCTGAGGATGACCGCATCGAGTATAAAAAATATTGGAACAAGCCTTACCGCCTGGAAGCCGCAGTGGCATTGGAAGAATATTTGGAAACAACGATGACAAAAGAAAATTTCCAGAAAGTAAACCAGCCTGTTCAATTATTGTACTATTATAAGGATGAAGTTCACCAGGACAGCGTGGTAAAAGTATCTGCTATGTTAACTATGTTCGATGAACTCGGCACGCCTGACAGCCTTAAGCGCAAGATTGCTATGCCGAATACGGGCAATCATGTTATCGGATCACCGATTAAATCGCATGATGTGGAGGGAGTGCAGCGGGAGATTGAAGGATTTATGGTTGATGTGTTGCGCATACCCCGACGTAAATAGACAACCTCCACCCCGCCGGTTGTCGCAGACGGCTGGCTGGTTTTTAATTTCTTATTTCCCTCCCTTGCTTCCGGCCGTCACTACAAACTCCCCGGGAATGTCAAATCCATCAGTCGTCTGATACTGAGCCACTGAAGCGAGGTATTCGGCATTTACTTCTTCTTTCACCTGGTCGCTGAATTTATGGTAGGCAAGTGCCACGGGTCCTGCTGTAAAAGCCGCGCCACAGGCTTCTTCCGGAGAGTCATAATGCAAAACGCAGCCGATGATGCGGGTGTTGATATGGACAAATCCGGCGGCATGAAAAGATGCTTTTGATATGCCCGGGTTTCCGAGTTGAAAAAACAGGGGACATACTTCGGAACTGACTCTTTTGTCCACGATCCCAAAAAGAGAGGCCCAGCCACAATGGTCTTTTTGTCCCCACACTGCTGCGACTGCTCGTCCGGAAGGCCGCAGCAGCCGATACATTTCCTGCAATGCCTTTAACGGATCGGGCAGATACATTAATCCAAGCGCACAAAGTGCAACATCAAACGAATTGTCGGGAAGATCCAAAAACTCAGCATCCATCCTGGCAAAACGAATATTGGAAATTTTTTTTTCCATGGCCAGGGACGTCGCTATCGCTATCATCTTGTCGGAAATATCCGTGCCCAGTACGTGGCCATACTCCTCCACCTTGTCGCCGGCCCTGAAACTTACCAACCCGGTGCCACACGCAATATCCAAGACCCTTTCCCCTCTTTTCAAATCCGCCATCTGCAGCAGCAGGTCTTGCGCCGGCCGCAACTGGCGATGCCAAAGCCCTTCATAGTGTTCCGCAGCCTTGTCCCAGCCATATCGTTGAACGCGTCTTTGCAATGCTGCTTCCATACTCATGAACGTTTTGTTGAAACAAGATGGACCTCACGGCGGCACTGCTGGGCTCTGTTGAAAATGTCCAGGTATGGACTGTGAAGATCAG
>DATHGW010000658.1:0-4647 GCA_035317445.1 Puia sp. | reverse complement strand
CAAAGGCGGATATACCTTGAGGTTGCTATCGTAATTCAACAGATCCTCATCGCTAAAATACAAGTGATACGGCGTTACGGAACAGGTTACTTCCAGACCCGCATCCTTGGCACGCTTGATGTATTCCAGGGATTTTATAGTCGTGACGCCGGTAAAATGGATCTTTGATTCTGTGTACCTCGCGAGTTTAATATCCCTCGCAATGATCAATTCTTCCGCCATCATCGGTTTGCCTGGCAATCCAAGCCGCGTAGAGATGATGCCCTCGTTGATCAACCCGTTGGCGCCAACGCTTTTGTCATCGGGGATCTGGATGATGACACCTGCAAAGGCTTTAACATATTGTAAGGCTTTCAATAGCAGGCCAGATGACTGCACCGGACTCATTCCATCGCTGAAAGCCGCCGCTCCACTGTTTTGCATGTCATACATCTCGGCCAGGTCCTTCCCTTCGATCTGCCTGCTGATCGCCCCGATCGGCCTGATGGTAACAGGTAATGACCTGGATTTATGACGCACATATTCAACCTGCGCCTTGGTATCGATCACAGGTTTTGTATTGGGGATGATCATCACATCCGTATAGCCACCCGCCGCTGCGGCCTGCGCACCGGTTTCCAGGGTTTCCTTGAATTCGTATCCCGGATCGGCAAAATTTGCGAAAACATCCACCCATCCGGGTGAGACAAAGATGTTTTTTTGCCGGATAACCTGATCGGCCGTCACGGAAAGATGATCAGCAATCTCTTTGATCATTCCGTTTTCAACCAGAATATCTTTTACCTGTCCGTGATGTGGGGATTGTGTGTCTATGATGCGAGCCTGTTGAACAAGAATCTTCATCGAAGCAAGAATTGCGCGAAGATAAGGTTTGTTGTTTGATTTTATAAAGGAATTCTAGTGTGCAGTAGTTCTGCCTGCAAATGCAATCTACCGTCGATGAATAGTGATTCGCCGATAACTGCAGGATATTTCGTGATGAACTGATTTATAATTTCTTAAAAAAAGGAAAAAATGCTATTTTACTGGATTATTTAACCAAAGCCCGGGAACTGCTGTCATTATATGAAAATCAAACTCCTTTCGGTGCTTGCTGTTTATTGCTGTTTGCCGGGAACAACGACCGCGCAAACAGATCTGCAGGATACCGGATTCCAACAAGCATCGGTCCACAATACCATTGACCTCTACTACAAGAATATTGGCGAAAATGCACACCTGTACAACGGAAGCGAATACATGCTGTATAGCCTGTACGATAAGCAGGACAGTAAGAACCTGTATTTCCAATCCATTTTTTTGCAGAACGGAGATGTTTTTTATGATGGCACATTGTACCAGGATGTTCCCCTGACCTATGACTTATTGCATGATGACCTTGTCACGACCCGCTACAAGCAAAATTACCGGATCAGGTTAAACGCAGATAAAGTCGGCTATTTTAAGCTGGCCGGACACCAGTTTGTCCGCATCATAGATGATACCGCCCAGCGCCTGCCCTTTGGCACAGGATATTATGACCTGATGTACAACGGAAAATCAGCCGTGCTTGTCAAGCGAAGAAAAAGACTGGAGGAAAGACTGAGCAGTGCCGGGAATTTTGTGAACTACCTCGCGGATGACCGCTATTTCATCAGGAGAGACGGCAGCTATTATCCGGTTTGGACCAAGAGATCGGTGCTGGACGTTTTTAAAGACAAGAAAAAAGAACTCAGGAAATACCTGCGTAAAAATAAGATCACCTTTGCCCCCTTCCCCGAATTTGGAATAGTAAAGGCTTCAGAATATTATGACCAAATAAAGAACTGAGTATGAGATCACCCAGTCGTTTTTGCCTGCTATTTTTTTCGGGCCTTTTGTTTTTTTCGTTTCATGCGCATGCACAAAATAAATTATCCGTGACAGGTGACTTCCAGGGAGTGCCCTTCGAAGCCTTTGTCAGCCAGGTCGAGGCGCAAACAAAATGCCATTTTTATTTCAACAACCAGCAGACCGACAGCTTCACGGTAAACATCAGCGTAAGAGAAAAGCCGCTAAGCCAGGTCCTCGATCAACTTTTCAAGAATACGGAGTTTCACTACTCGATCGATGAAGACAACAACGTATTTGTGGTAAAACGATTTAAGATTGAGACAAAGCTTCCCGACGATTTTTTCAACAAGAAAAAGACTGTGGCAGATAGTTCCAGGGGAAATGATGCGACACCAGATTATTCTGAAGAGGATACCCGGAACGAGAAATTAAAAGCATCGCTCGAAAATAAGCTTTTTGAAATCGGCATTAAAACGAATACGCTCAAGGCGGGAAGCGCCACGGTTGCCGGGTACGTCAGGGACATGAAAACAGGTGAAGCCATTATCGGCGCGGCAATTTATATGGATAATCCGCCGATCGGGGTAACCACGGATCAGTTCGGTTACTATTCATTCACTTTACCCCGGGGAAGGCATACGCTACGGATCACCAGTGTCGGTATGAAGGAAACCAAACGGCAGATCATGCTGTTTACCGATGGTAAACTGAGCATAGAAATGCAGGAATTTGTGCCCAGCCTGAAAGCCGTAACGGTGATCTCTGAAAAGAATTCAAATATTAAGGGTCTTCAAATGGGCGTTGAAAGGTTGAATATTAAGCTCATCAAACAATTGCCCGTCGTATTCGGAGAAGCAGATATTTTGAGGGCCGTCTTGACCTTGCCGGGCGTTACTTCGGTAGGAGAGGCGAGTACCGGGTTCAATGTACGGGGAGGATCTGCAGACCAGAACCTGATCCTGTTCAATGATGCCACAGTGTACAATCCATCCCATTTATTTGGTTTCTTTTCTGCATTCAATCCGGATGTTATTAAAGACGTAGAACTATACAAGAGCAGCATTCCTGAAAAATACGGAGGACGCCTGTCTTCCGTGCTCAACGTGACCACCCGTGATGGCAATAAGAAGAAATTCTCGGGCGTAGGGGGGATTGGACCGCTCACGGCCAGGTTAACTTTGGAAGGTCCGATTGGAAATGACAAAACCACTTTCCTGGTCGCAGGACGTACCACGTATTCTGATTACCTGCTTAAACTATTACCCAGCGAAGACTACAAAAACAGCAGCGCGAGTTTTTATGATGTTGACCTGCACCTGACGCATGAATTCAGTCCCAAAGATAATTTATACCTCACCGGCTATTTCAGCAGCGACCGTTTCAAACTAAACAGCGATACGGCTTACAAGTACCAGAATAAAAACCTTAACCTGAAATGGAGGCATAATTTCAACAATAAATGGTCCGGCATCCTGACGACCGGTTATGATGGTTATGATTATTCGATTTCCAGCAATCATAATCCCGTCAATGCTTTCGACCTTTCCTTTAACATCAGTCAATTGAACATGCGGGCTGATTTTAACTATAATCTCAATTCCAGCCATACCCTTGATTTCGGGCTGACTTCTATTTACTATAAGCTCAATCCCGGGTCAACCCAGCCGCTCGGGAGCAAGTCGCTGGTGATCCCCGATGTGGTTCAGGCGGAGCAGGGCCTGGAAAGTGCATTGTATCTCGGCGACCGCTGGTCCATCAGTTCGAAATTCTCTGTCGATGCCGGCATCCGCTATTCCATGTTTAATTATATGGGGGCACATAACGTACATAACTATGCGCCGGGCATTCCGAGAACCGAAGGCAACCTCGTGGATTCCGTGGCTTATGGTTCCGGCAAGGTTATTAAGACTTACCAGGGACCTGAATACAGGATCTCCGCCAGGCTCAGTGTTTCGGATAATGCATCTTTTAAAGCAAGCTATAACACGCTTCGGCAGTATATCCATGTACTCTCCAACACCACGGCGATTTCCCCAACGGATATCTGGAAACTCAGTGATCCCAATATCAAGCCACAGTTTGGGGAGCAATACTCCCTTGGATTTTATCAGAATTTCAAATCGAATACCATCGAAGCTTCCGTCGAAGTGTATTATAAGAAAATTCATGATTACCTGGATTACAAGAGCGGTGCCGTGCTGATCATGAACCACCACATTGAAACCGATGTGATCACGACCAGGGGCAAGGCCTATGGGGCAGAACTGATGATCAAGAAATTATCCGGCAAACTCAATGGCTGGTTAAGCTATACGTATTCAAGGACCTTGTTGCAGCAGGACGATCCGATTGCGGGAGAAAGCATCAACCATGGTAATTATTATCCCGCCAATTTTGACAAACCGAACAATGTCAATTTTGTGGGCAACTACAAATTCAACCACCGGTTCAGTGTTTCCATGAATGTGAGTTACAGTACCGGCAGGCCGATCACCCTGCCCATTGCGATCTACGACCAGGGCGGCTCCCAGCGGGTGTATTATTCAGACAGGAACCAATACCGGATACCCGATTATTTCAGAATGGACCTTTCGTTGAACATCGAAGGAAATCATAAGGTCAAGAAGTTGAAACATAGTTCCTGGACGATCGGCGTGTATAACCTGACGGCAAGAAAAAATCCGTATTCGGTTTATTTTGTTGAAGAAAATGGTGTAATCAAAGGATACCAGCTTTCCATATTTGGAACGGCGATCCCGGCCATCACCTACAATTTCAGATTTTAACAATGCAGCAGTTGAGAACTAATACATCATATCATATTCCGTCTTTGTG
>DATHGW010000657.1:0-5588 GCA_035317445.1 Puia sp. | reverse complement strand
AGCCAGTAACCGATTACCACCTGGAAATACCCAAATGCCTTATGCGATTCACCCACAAAATCGCCCACGGTTCCGGGAACAGAAACGAAGGTGACGCCGGAGAGAGAAGTGCCGATCATACCAAATGCCACCAGCATCCAGTTGGAACTGCGGTTACCGATGAAAAATGATTCATTCGTGGAATTCCTCGAAGTGCGGTATGCCACAGCGAGCAAAATGAGAAAATAAACGATCACAAATGAAAACAAGAAAAGGGGGGACATAGATGCTATTTGAACATTAAATATTCATGAGTGAAAATTAGGAAATACAAGCTTAAAATTTCAATTTTAATTTTCTGAATGTAAGTGAATCTTATGAATATTGAGTCTGTAGCTGTCTTTTGTGGTTCCAGGACAGGAAAAAATCCGGTATTTGCGCAACACGCACAGGAATTGGGAAAATTGATCGCGATGCTGAAATTAAAACTGATCTATGGCGGATCAGACAAAGGATTGATGGGCATCATAGCGGATGCTGTTTTGGCCAATGATGGAAAGATCATGGGCGTGATCCCTGAAGTACTCATTGAGTGGGAACACCAGCATAAAGGATTGAGCGAATTGGCCATTGTACCGGATATGCATGCACGAAAAAAAATACTTTACGATCGGGCAGATGCGGCAATCGTGCTGCCGGGCGGATTTGGGACGCTCGACGAATGTTTTGAAATGCTGACCTGGAACCAATTGAAAATTCACGACAAGAAAATCTACATCCTTAATTCAGATGGTTTCTACGACCACCTCATTAAACACCTTCGCCTCCTGCACAAAGAAGGTTTTTTATATGATCCGCTGGAAGAGCGGATCAGTTTTTGTAATACCCCTGTCGAAATATTCAATAAGATTAGTTAAAAGCCCATATTGTACCCGAAGGCATAGACGGCCTGGTGGTAATAGGGAGAGAGGTTATTTTGAAGTACATCATACATGAGGCTGATCACGATGGATCCGCGGCCCGCCGGAATGGCAGCGCCTCCGCCCAATAGCAGCGAAGGAACGAACTGGCTTACTTTGCCATTCAGCGATGTACTGTAGTAATTGTTCCCCCATACATAGTTAAGTTCAGGTTGTGCCTGGATGAATACCTGCCTGATTGGGTAGAACCTGCCAAATACATTCAGCCCGGCATAGCTGGAACTGAATTGCTGCGAGTAATTGCCACCATAATAATACGTGTATTTGTAGTATGCATAACTGACACCCACACCTGCCGCAAAGTACTGATTGAAAAAATATCCTACCTGCGGCGTGATGTTGATCGCCGTGCTGTAACTGCTGAAACTAAGTCCGAGGTTTCCTCCATAAAACAAACGGGATTTGTCAAACCCTTTTTTCTCAGAAACATCCTGTGCGTGAACGGCAGAACCGGCCAGCACAAATAATACACCTATCAAAAAAAACTTTTTCATATTCTTCATTTATAGTTGATCAGTTGTCAAATATTTTCCCGGCATTCAGGATGCGATGAGGATCAAAAACCTTTTTGATTTCTCTCATCAGGTGAAGATGGGTTTCGGTAAAAACAATGTCCAGATAGTCTTTTTGCACCAACCCGATCCCATGTTCGCCGCTGATGGTTCCCCCGAGCTGGTGCACCAATTCAAACAGGGCACGCAGGCTTTTGATCATATCCGGGTCCTGCTGACTATTGGATGTTCCCTGTTTCTTAATGCGTATATGCAGGTTGCCGTCACCGGCATGCCCGTAACAGACTGCATGAAAACCATATTCTTTTCCCAGCGCCTTCACGCCCCGGATCAGGGCAGGAAGCGCAGCCCGCGGAACCACCGTGTCTTCCTCAATCGTGTACCCGTTTATTTTTACCGCTTCGGCTATCCGTTTACGTAATCTCCATAGTTCTGCCTTTTGCTGCTCATCCTCGGCGAACAATATCTCGCCGGCATGGTAGTCCGAGAGCAGACTGGCAATGGCTTCCATATCCTGCATGAGGATCTCCTTGTTGTTGCCGTCCACTTCAATCAGCAGATGTGCTTCCTGGTCATCTTTTACGGGGATGACCGTACTGTTGACGAAGCGGCTGGTGATCTGCAAAGCGTCAATTTCCATAAGTTCCAGCGCACTGGGTGTATAGCCCGCGCGGAAAATGGCGCTGACCGCAGCTCCGGCATTTTCGAGGGAATTAAAAGGAACAAGCATCAACAACTCGAACAGGGGATGGGGGATGAGCTTCAACACGATCTTGGTTACAAAGGCCAGGGTGCCCTCGCTCCCTACGATGAGTTGGGTGAGGTTATAACCCGTGGAATTTTTCAGAACGTTGGCACCTGTCCACATGATCTCTCCCGAGGCCAGTACGATTTCAAGATTCAACACATAATCTCTCACCACGCCATATTTAACTGCTTTCGGTCCGCCGCTGTTCTCGGCAATATTGCCGCCAATAAAACAGGAACCCCGGCTGCTCGGATCGGGTGGATAAAAGAGACCCTTGGCCTTGACGGCGTTCTGTAAGACCTCGGTGATCACACCTGGCTCTGTAGTTACCTGGAGGTTTTGCTCGTCAATATGAAGAATGGAATTCATCCGTTCTGTGGAAATCACCACCCCGCCCAGTTGCGGCAGTGCGCCGCCACTCAGACCCGTACCAGCGCCCCGCGGTGTGACCGGTATCCGGTGTCGGTGGCAGATCTTCAATATGGCACTGATCTCTTCGGTTGTCCGGGGCTGTAAGACGATGGCGGGGAGGAAGTGCAATGCCTCGGTCTCATCATGGGCATATTTATCCAGGGATTCCTCATCCTCCAGAGCGAATGATTCACCTACGATCTGTTTAAATGCGTTGACCTGTTCATTTGTAAGGATGCCCTTTCCTGCAACCAGCTCCATGCTTAAGAATTTTTGTAAAAATCGGATAAATCAGGGGTTTAATTTCAAGAATAACATTGCTTTTGCATTTTGTTATTGCCTGAAACTGGGACAGAGCGACTGGTGCTTGTCGCCATTGTATTCGCTGTAAATGCCATTTTGAATGAGCGCGAATTCCCATGCACCACGACTGCCATTGTATTTGCTTAGTGAAGATGTAGTGACATCGTAGGTAAAAGTCAGCCGCAGATTTCCGTATACATAACCAACCATTGGAATAAAAGAATCACCTACCCGGTAATACAACCCGCCAATCAACTGACTGTTGCCATCACCCGATAAATTGTATTGTGCATTCAACCCTGCGACAGCTTCGAAAGAGCCCGCCTGGTTGGTATAATATGCCATGGGGTTGATGATGACAAAATCATTTGTTTTGAAACTTGCATTGAGAAAACCGATATAGCGCGGCGCAATGCGGCTGTCGAATCCGGCCGGATCGGTGCTGAAAAATGATTCGCGTGCCCTGTTGAGGTGCTGCACCGAAAAACCGGCATTGACATATACTTTATCAGAAGGAAAATAAGCATAGTTCATGCCCACCTGTACATCCAGGTAATTTACGTTCGGCTGATCAATGACCACCGACGTGGGCATCTGGTTATCAAAAAACTTTCCGTCAAACTGATCGGGAAATTTAAGGTTGGCGCTATTGATGCGTTTGTTGACCCAGCCTGCATTGAAGCCGGCAGACAACAAACTCGAGTAACCGAGCATCTGGTGATAGGCGACGGATGTATACAGCTGTGTAGTGGTTAGGTTGCCTGATCCTGCCACATCGCGCAAAATAACGGAACCCAATCCCAGCCAGCCCGACTGTATCCTGTTGCGAAAAACCTGCGCATCACCCCAAACGCTCATTGTCTTGTAGGGTTCGGCCATTACAGAAGACCATTGGTTGCGGTAGTTGGCGCCGAGGCGATAATCAGCGTCGGGGATAAAACCAGTATTGGCGGGATTGGTTGTAAGGGGAGAATTGAACCATTGCGAAAAGTGAAGGTCTTGCGCGTCAACGCAAAAAATTACCGCAACATGGACCAATCCGGTAAGCACTATTTTTCTTAACCCCTTTCTCATGGCACGAAATTTCTTTTTCAAATGTAGATATCTTCTTTCGAAATCCATACGGCTATCTGATTAACGTAATATCCCCCTTCCTGGTTGTTTTTTTACCGTCAAAATAGGTGGCTTCCAGTGTGTAGGCATAAACTCCCATAGGCTGGGGATTTCCCTTGAAATTGCCGTCCCAGCCCTCGCTGGGATTATTCGATTCAAAGACCATCTGCCCAAAGCGATTATAAATCCTGAATATCATACTGGCGATCCCGAATCCCTCCACCTTGACTATTGCGTTCTGGCCAAAACGTCCGGGCGTAAAGGCATTGGGTACATCCAGCAGAGGGTTAATGATGGCCTCAACCGGCATACAGGCCGTATCCGTGCATTCAAACTGGTTGTAAGCCACCAGGCAGGCCTGGAAAGTTCCGGTCCGCTGATACTGATGCAAAATGGTATCGGCTGATGCCTTCAGCGCCGTATCGCCATCTCCGAAGATCCATTTGAAATGGGTTGCTCCGGTCGAACTGTTGTAAAAAATAGTGGGTCTGTTGGGCTCGGGTCGCAGGGCTGAGGCAGTAAAGGCCGCATGCGGTTTGGCATTCACGGATATGGCCTGCGATGAGGAGTCAATGATATTGCAGGTGGCGGAGTCCACAGCTACGAGCTTGACGGTATAGTTGCCTATATTGCTGTAGAGATGGGTTGGATTAACATCTGTCGATGTAGATCCGTCGCCAAAATCCCAAAAGAATTGCTGTCCCGCCAGGGTTGTGTTGTCGAAGACTGCTGTGTAAGGTGCACAACCCGATGGAGGTGTAACAAACTGGGCTTTGACCAGCGGGGCGATCCGGAGCGTCAGGTCGAGTTCGTCGGGGTAGTTGCAATAACTGGTATCCGCCATCAGGAGTTTAGCTATATAAGTTCCTGCAGAAGCGTAGGGATGGACAACGGAACTCAGTCCGGCCTTCTGCTGTGGCGAACCATCGCCGAAATCCCAGATGAATGAGCTGTCTGTATAAGGCTTGCCGGCTGGCGCAGCCGAATTGTTATCGAAGCGGTAGGTGAGCGACTCGCAGGGAGGAAGCTTAACCGCCTTGAAAGCCAGATCGGCCCGGTCATTTCTTGCGCGTATAGTAGTATAGACTGTGTCGCTGACGTTGCAGGTATTGGAATCTATCGCGATGAGCCTCACCTGGTTAGTACCCACGGCCGTATAGGTATGGGTTACCTCGAAGCCGGTGGTCATGGTGTCGGAACTGCCGTCTCCGAAATGCCAGACATACTGTTTGGCATTCCTGATGGTATCGTCGAACGTGACATCCAAAGGGATGCAGCCGGAACTATCATAACGGGAACGGATGGTTGATTTTAACCCTGCTGTAACGCCGGCAAAATTGAACGCAATTTTTACTGCGGCGAGGTTGCAGCCGCCTACATCGCTTCCATTGGCGGTTCCGTTACGGGGTGCCCATACGCCGGGGGTCGTAGGAAAGGGCGTAATACTTCTTCCGCCGCAATTGGCGCAGATGGCCTGGTAAATGACGCCGAACTGATCGTACCGGCTGGTTCCACCGTCCACGTGTTCACTTATGCTTTCGG
>DATHGW010000656.1:0-2688 GCA_035317445.1 Puia sp. | reverse complement strand
CAGCATGGCGTTGCACGGGAATTGCCAAACTTGCATTTTTGAAATGAAGGATGGCCTTCTTTTCGACATGCAAAATGTTGTTGGCTGACTCAACCTGATTAAGTGGTAAGTGAAAGCGGCGTTCACCTTCCTTATTTGTCGACGATTCCTGAAATGGATTGTTGCTGCCGACAGTATATCTGAATTTGGCATTACTTAGCGTTTTAAAATCCTTTGAGTAGGCTTTCAGATATATTTCCGCAAAATCCTTCGATGCAATCCCCGTGCTAGCCAGGCGTAGTGAAAGATTGAAATCACCCATAATTGTTTTTACGGTGATGGGCTGAACGAAAATATCGTCAGGATACCCGTTGACCAGATGATTCGTATAGGCGATAAAACTGAAATTTCCAGGCGGTAAGGTATCTGGCAAAAACATATGGCCGCTTGCAAGACCGTCTCGCATGTCAAACTGGCTTTCCATCCAAATCGATCTATCGTTGTTTCTAACAAGAAATACTGATAATATATTTACAGAATCCAGTGAATTATCATAATTAAGTAAATAAGCTTCAAACCAAACATTCTCGAAATTTGAGTAGACTGTTTTATCAAAGTGCACAAAGAGTGTTGAGGAAGGGTTGGCTATTGAATACCTGTCCATATTGACCGCAATAGAGTCAAGCAGGCCGTGCTTAGTTTGTGCCGCACAAGTAAATGTTATGGGCAAGAAAAGGAGGATTCCAAGTCGGTTCCAATATGAAAGGATATATCTTTTCAATGGCAAGTATTATTCGAATAATATGTTAGAATTAATGCCGGTATTCTCACTTTGTAAAACGAGTTACTGTATCAATGCTTATGTCTTCCTGAGTTAAATCTAAATATGCTTGTCCAAATACAATATTTGCACGAGGGAAACCAGTGCCGTTTTAATTATACGAACCAATAAACCATCGAATGTTCAATGCACTGCGGGTTTCACAGGTAGCCTTCATAAGAAATCAGGGCAACGTAAGAGCGGACAATTCTAATGTTAAATCGTGTTGAAATAGGTTGTCGGCGGGGTTTCAGATCCCGCCTTTTAATAAATGAGTATCCTTTAGATTCAGTTTGGACAAGTTATGGTACCAATTGGCAAATGGGTATTCGGCATATGAGAATATTTCCAAATATCTACCCACCCGTTCAAATCTATCCTCTTCATCAACCGTGTATTTTTCATCGATCGGAATTCCATCGTCATTAAGATCGCCATTATCAAACGCATCCCAATAGCCTTCATTAAGGATCGAGTTCAATTGATCAACATTCTTTAGCGAGGGGAGAATTTCTTTGAAAACCTGTGGGGAATGCCTCTGGCTGAATATTTCCTCCTTGGCAGCAGGAGCATCCAGGAAATATTGATAATCGCTATTGTAACCGTCCAAAGATACTCCTCTCTTTTCGAGGTTATAATATAACACATCACTATCATGAAGATGAAAAGATAAAGCATAAGTGTTTAACCGCCTGCTTAGGCCATTTGCCAAACTATATACGTAAAAGGGATCATTGAGATTAACACTTACCTCGACTATGGTTATCCAGTTACCATGAGTTTCCGTAATCAAGTAGTAAATCCCTTTCTGTGAATGCGCACTTCCATCAAGTATCTTCTGATAGCTTATATCATCATAGTCAATCTTCTGCAAGGCCGAAATATTGAAATTTTGCCGCAACTCATTTGACAACTCAATGACCACTTCTGCTTGCTTCCTTTGGTATACATGTAGAATAGACGAAAACAATCCCATAATTATTGAAATTGATAAAAACGGATGTTATCAACTGGCTAAACATACAATCTTTTTTAAATCCATGCAAAAAAGGTTCAGCAAACAACAGCATCAACAGAAAACCCTTATCCAAATATACAATTCAGGAAAAAGAAATAACTTAATAGACTAAACTCTATTTTATGTTAACAGACCCTCAACTTAAAACACTGAAGAAGGAACTTTTAGATGAAATTGAACGGGAGTTCCAAAAAAATCAAAGTGATCAAAAGAAGATTATGGATATGTTGAAGGATATTCACACGTTGTTGATTCAAATAAGACGAAAAGTGAAGTGATTGTGTACTCGCCAATTTATCGGGTAGGTGGATGGCCTGAAGATGATGCAAAAGGTAAATGATAAGTACAAGACGGGGGATAATAGATAGGGACTGTCTACATAAAAGGGTTGAAGATGTTATACATACATATATGATAGTGTAGGGTAACAGGTGTACTCAACTTTGCCACAGCCTGAATGTTTAAACAATGGTGCTAATGAAGGTAAAATCCCACCTAGCTGTGTCACAAAAGCCTTTGTGACAACCTTTGTAACACACTTACCCGTAACGATTGTTACAATAGAAATAAAAAAGGGTTGAATATCAACCCCTTATTATTTTAACCGTGTAACACTTGTACCACTTGTCACCTTTAACGTGGAGGTGAGGGGAATCGAACCCCTGTCCAAACATATTCTTCAAAAGCTTTCTACATGCTTATTTGCCCATTGGTTGTCGGGAAATGATTGGAAGGCAACGAACCGGTCATTTCCTTAGCTGTATGGTCTTAAGCAACAGTCACAGCCTTCTGTTGCAGCATTCTGTATTTGTTTTTTAGTCGGCGGCGGAGCTTGGTAACAGACCAACCTGCTATCGCGGCCCTAATGACT
>DATHGW010000655.1:0-3121 GCA_035317445.1 Puia sp. | reverse complement strand
CATTCCCCGTTTCCGCTACGACCAGTTGATGAACCTCGGATGGAAGGCGTTGATCCCACTGGCCCTGGTGAATATGGTCGTAACTGGATTCGTAGTTTTGCTCAGGCAGCATCACTGGCATTTTTGAGTGAATATCACCGGATTGCACAGGAAAGATTTAGTTGGAAGGTTGGGATGATAAAAATAATTTTGCGAACACGAAGCAGACATGAGGTAAAAGATTTTCGACTATGCAACCATTAACAAACAGGATCAGGACCGTTGAACGCAAGGCAATGAGCTGGTGGGATAAGCTCTACATTCCCGCCATTGCGAAGGGCATGTCCATTACTTTCGGCCACATCTTCAAGAAAAAACCTACGATCAATTACCCGGAAAAAACCAGGCCATTCAGTCCGGTCTTTCGTGGACTGCATGTGCTGAACCGTGACGAAGAAGGCCGCGAACGCTGCACCGCCTGTGGTCTGTGCGCCGTAGCTTGTCCGGCGGAAGCCATTACCATGGAAGCTGCGGAACGATTGCCCGGCGAAGAACACCTCTACCGCGAAGAAAAATACGCTGCCAAATACGAGATCAATATGCTGCGTTGTATTTTTTGCGGGCTGTGCGAAGAAGCCTGTCCGAAAGACGCGATCTATCTTTCCGAAACATTTGCAACGGCTAACTATACCCGGCAATCATTTATTTATGGTAAGGACAATTTGCTGATCCCGGACCCAAAAACACAACCCGAAGAATATGCCAAGGCGAGGGGATCAAAAGTCAAATCTTAGCTAAATAAAACAACCAACTGCTTACATGGGCACGACACAATTCTTGTTCTGGTTTTTAAGCATTATAGCGATCTTCAGCGCCATTATGGTCGTCGTCAGCAAAAACCCCGTGCACAGCGTTTTGTGGCTGATCATCGTTTTCTTTACCATTTCCGGACATTATATCTTATTGAATGCGCAGTTCCTCGCCATCGTCAACCTCATCGTGTATGCAGGTGCGATCATGGTCCTTTTTCTTTTTGTCATCATGCTAATGAACCTGAATGCCGATACCGAACCCCAAAAAAACAAATGGCTGAAGATGGCCGGCGTGATCGGCGGTGGTGCTTTGTTGCTGGTATTGGTCGCTGCACTTAAAGATGCCGACCTCAAAAACCAACTCGCTGAAACAGGAGAAGGAGATATCGGACTGATCCGTAATTTGGGGATCGCTTTATTCAATGACTACGTGGTTCCCTTCGAGATCAGCAGTATTTTGTTCCTGAGCGCGATGGTTGGGGCAGTGGTGATTGGGAAAAGAGAATAGAAAGCAGAGAATAGAAAATAGAGAATGGAGCGAGGGCTTTTGGAGCTATGAAAAATAGTCAAGCTAATTCATAAAGAAAAATATTCCTCCCCTTTGGGGAGGCTAGGAGGAGCCGCCTTTATGCCAATAAACTATTATATTTTTTTAGCGATTGCTTTGTTCTGCATTGGGGTTGCGGGTGTGTTGACCCGGCGCAACGCCATCATCATTTTTATGTGCGTCGAGCTGATGCTGAATGCCGTGAACCTTTTGCTCGTGGCTTTCTCTAAAATGCATCACCTGGCACTGAAGGCAACGAATCCCAATGCCGGCATCGACGGACAACTGTTCGTCTTTTTTATTATGGTGGTGGCCGCCGCGGAAGTGAGTGTTGGCCTGGCCATTATTGCCATGCTATACCGGAATACGCATTCAGTGGATGTGAATTTTTTGAACCGCTTAAAACATTAAAATGCCCGATGCCCGGATTCTTGTTCGGGCATCGGCTTTCAGCATACTATGAGTAAATTCGTTTATTTAGTTCCCTTGTTTCCGCTGATCGGTTTCCTGATCAATGGACTGTTCAGGAAAAAATTATCCAAATCCCTGACCGGCGTCATAGGCTGCGGCGCGATCCTGGCTTCTTTTGTCGTGAGCCTGCTGATCTTTCTTGAAGCCAGGGCGCCAGGATTTGAACCGGTTATTATTAGTCTTTTCGATTTTATTCATACGGGGACGATCGACATCGCATTCGCCTTCCAGGTTGATCAGCTCTCGGTTTTATTCCTGCTTATTATCACGGGCGTTGGATTCCTGATCCATGTGTATTCTACCTCCTACATGCATGAGGAAACGGGCGAACATTTCGCCCGGTATTTTTCTTATCTTAACTTATTTGTGTTTTCCATGCTGCTGCTGGTGCTCGGCGCGAACTACGTGATCCTGTTCATTGGCTGGGAAGGGGTCGGATTGTGTTCCTATTTATTGATCGGCTACTGGTTTAAAAATATTGACTACGGTTATGCGGCAAGAAAAGCTTTCGTGATGAACCGCATCGGCGATCTTGGATTTTTGATCGCGCTGTTCTGGATGCTCAGCCAGTTCGGCTCGGTGAACTTCGGCGAAGTCTTTGCCAAGGCGCCCGGAACTTCGGTGGGCGTGTTGACTGGCATTACCTTATTGTTGTTTGTCGGCGCGACGGGTAAATCAGCCCAGATCCCATTATATACCTGGTTGCCCGATGCCATGGCCGGTCCCACACCGGTGTCTGCCCTGATCCATGCAGCCACAATGGTTACGGCAGGCATCTATATGATCGCCAGGAGCAATATCTTATATACACTTGCACCGGTAACGCAAAGCGTCGTGGCGATTACAGGATTGGCCACCGCCATTCTCGCAGCGACCATCGCACTTAAACAAAATGACATCAAGAAAGTGCTGGCTTATTCTACGGTTAGCCAGCTGGGTTATATGTTTCTCGGACTAGGCGTGGGCGCCTACACGGGAGCCGTTTTTCACGTGATGACCCATGCGTTTTTCAAGGCCCTGCTTTTTCTTGGCGCTGGTTCGGTGATCCATGCCCTGCACAATGAACAGGACATCCGCAAGATGGGCGGACTTAAAAAATACCTGCCCATCACCCACATTACTTTTTTGCTTGCCTGTCTGGCCATCGCGGGCATACCGCCTTTTTCAGGTTTCTTTTCAAAGGATGAGATCCTGGCGGCGGCTTATGCAAAAAATCCGTTGTACTATGTCATTGGTGTGGCCGGTGCGATGATGACCGCCTTCTATATGTTCCGGTTGTATGCAAGCGCTTTCCTCGGAAATTTCCGTGGCA
>DATHGW010000654.1:0-4435 GCA_035317445.1 Puia sp. | reverse complement strand
AGATGTTGCCCTTACTCGAAGCCATCTTATCCAAAGCAAATAATCAGGTCAGTAAAAAAGCGGCCCGGTCTTTTTCACCCTTCCCCGCCATCGCATAACCAAATAAAAATCGGGGAATGTCCCTTGTACATCCTGATTCTGAAGGAAAGTTGGATTTACCCCGAAAATAAAATAAAGGAATTATTACTGATTCATTACTTAATCATTATGGTTCTTTCCTGTTATTTTTTACCTGACTGAATACTTCATTTTTGCGCCAGAATCATTCTCTGAGCCAAATGCACAAATATCTACTCATCATCTTTTTTGTTTTTGCTTACGCTGAGTCCTTCTCTCAATCCGTCCTCACAGGTAAAGTGGAAAGCCAGACCAGGAAAGAAAAACTTGCAGGCGCGTTCGTGTCCTGCAGCAACAACCAGGGCAAGCGCGTCAATACCGTAACGGACATAGACGGGGCATTTAAGGTTAAAGACCTTCCGCCAGGCTCCTATGAGTTAAAAATAGAATATGTCGGATTCATTACATACACCGATCGGGTGGTCATTGAACAAAATAAGACAACAGAGCTGAAGATATTGCTGGCGCAGGATGGTAAATCCCTGGCGGATGTTCAGGTTTTTGGTAAGATCAGCCAGGAGGAAGACGCAGGAGCCCGGCAAAAGGAGCAAAGAAGCAATAATGTGGTCAATGTGATATCGGCGAAGGCCATGGAGCGGTCGCCCGATATCAATGCCGCAAATGTGCTTCAGCGAATGAGTGGACTGACTATTCAACGCAACGGCGGTGGAGATGAAGCATACGCAATCATTCGTGGATTGGATCCCCGCTACAGCAACACGCTCATCAATGGCATCAAGATCGCGAGTCCTGACGAAAAATCAAGATTTGTTCCGCTGAGCATTATCCCTTCAGATCTTTTAGGCAGCATAGAAGTACACAAATCGCTTACTCCGGAGATGGAAGCTGACGCGATCGGCGGAACAGTTAATATGGTCATGAAAGATGCCCCGGATAAAAAGGTATTTAAAATACTGGGCTCGGTTGGTTATAGCAAATTGTTCTGGGACCGGAAATATGAGGATTTTTCCAAATCAGATATCGGGCAAAGGAGCCTGATCGAGCAATACGGACCTTCGTATACCGCAAAGCCCGGGGAATTCAGCCGCTCAAACCTCGATTTCAAACCGATCACCCCACTGCCTAATACGGTTTTTTCCGCCACCCTGGGACAACGGTTTCTGAACAATAAGCTGGGTGTTCTTTTGGCAGAGACTTTTCAAAATCAGTATTACGGAAGTAATTCGGTTTTCAACCAGGCCTCTGTTAACATACATACTTCACAACCGACCTATTCGGATTATGCCGTAAGGGCGTTTTCAACCCAGCAGTTAAATAACGGACTCGTGCTTCACCTGGATTACAGTTTTAACGATAAGCATAAGATCACCTTCACCAATGTTGTTTTATACAGCTACCTCGCCCAGTCAAGAACAATCGTGGACACGGCGATCATTGGAGGCAATGGCGGAAGAACGGTGCCCGGAACAGGCCCGGTCAGCACGGACTATTTGTCCATCACCAGCAGGCAGGTCATCGAAAATGCAAAACTGGAGGGCAAACATATTCTTTCGAAGCATTTTCTTTTTGACTGGACAGGAGTATTCTCTTACGCTACCAAGAGAAGCCCCGATTTTGCCGACATCGCAGTCAACAAGAAGATTGACACGGTCCATACGACCAATGATATCCACGGGCCCTATACCTTCGTCACTACACCGGATTATTTTGACAATATTAACAGGATTTGGCAGCATAATGAAGACAAGGATTTTGACGGCATTGCCAACCTGACCTATAAAACGGTTCTTCCCAAGAACATTTTTCTGGAAATCAAGGGCGGCGGATTATACCGGCACAAGACCCGGTATAATATCCAGGACGAATACCAGTTGTTGCCAACCACCAGCAGCAGCGGCGTAAAACAGATATATACCAACATATACGATGCGGAATGGACGGTATACAATAGCCATGGAACATATGACTACGATAAAAATAATTATCGCCTTTTTGAAGATGTGACCGCCGCATTCGGACAATTTAAACTGGTATTCCCCCGGCTGGATATTGTGGGGGGCGTACGCCAGGAACATACCAGTCAGGGATATACGCTGAATACATTCTATCCCACCCAGATCAATGGGATAACCAAGACCTATACGGATATGCTCCCCAGCGGGGCCGTTAAAATAAAACTGAATTCTAAAACGAATATCCGCGCTTCGTATTTCAAGTCGCTTGCCAGACCGAATTATTATGATCTGGTTCCTGCCAACATACGGAGTGTTTCCAGCGCTACCGTGACTACCGGTAATCCGCAGTTGAGGCATTCGGTAGCGGACAATTATGACCTGCGGTATGAATTTTTCCCCAGGGAGGAAGAGCAGCTGTTTGCGGGAATTTTTTATAAAAAGATACAGGACCCCATTGAATCTGCTTATGTTAACGGCACCACCTTTCAGCCACAGAATTTTGGGACTGCGAAGGTTTACGGCCTGGAACTGCAGTTTTCAAGATATTTCGGCAAATTCTTCGGCGTCACCGGCAACTACACCTATCTGCATTCAGAAATATATTCTACCAAATCCTATATCGACCTTTCGCAAAATATTGCAAAAGACAGCCTGCAAAAAAGATCCCTGCAGGGACAGGCAGATCATACGCTGAATCTGTCACTTCTATACAGAAATGAAAAAAGAAGCCTGTTTGTCCAGGTAGCCTACGAATATATCGGGAAAACGCTTGCCCTGGTTTATCCTTTATATAATTATGATTATTACCAGGCTCCGCAATCCTTTCTCTCGCTGTCGGCGGAGAAACAGCTCAGGAACAGACATTTTACCCTCTTCGGGAAATTCAATAATATTTTAAATACCCATACCAAACAGGAAATAAACAATTTGCTGGTCGTTGATGAAGTAACCAAATTCAACTTCAGTCTTGGCATCCGGTATGCGAATTAGCAATCGCTAAAAAGTTTTAACCATAAAAATAAATATTATGAAAATGCAATTCAAAAACACGTATCTTTTTGCGACAGCAATAGTGGCGGCAATGGCATCCTGTTCAAAAAAAGATAATACTATGGTGATCACACCACCGGCTCCGGTATCCAACCCGATCGCGCCGGGAAATATATCGGGATTTGTAAAAGGTACATTTACGACGGGCAATACATATAACATTACCGGTGACCTGACCATCAAACCGGGTGATACGCTTGCATCGCAGGAAGGGGTCACGGTGATTGTAAAAAATGACGCACAGATTTTTGTGCAGGGCGTACTGAGTATCATCGGCACCCAGGATAAACCGGTTTCATTTAATTCTGACAGCAATATACCCGGCAGCTGGGGAGGTTTTCAATGTGATACGATGGTGACATCTGTTACAATTAAATGGGCAAATATTCAGAATACGGGCGGCCCTGATCCTTCGGGCAGCGCCAGAAAATCTCTGTTGGTGAGTTCTGTGGTTCCATGCAATGTGGATATTGAAGATTCGTGGTTCTCCAACGGGCAGGACGATTTGATCCGTATTGAAAATGGGGCGCATATCAGCCTATTGCGCAATACGATTACCAGTTCCGGAAGCACAGATGGTGAAGCGATCAACCTCAAAACAGGGGTAACCGGCGATGTCGCCTACAACGTGATCTATAGCCAGGCCGGGACCGGAGTAAAACTTGAAACCAATGATTTGAAACCCATTCCACAGACCAATGTGAATGTATACAACAATACCCTTGTCTCCAATGGCTGGAGAAGAGGACAGGCAGAACCCGGCAGGGGTGTATCTGTCGGCCTGAATGCGATGGGGAATATTTTTAATAATATTATGGTCAATAATTACCAGGGTCTGGAAATTTTCGCTGATGCCGATACTTCTGCTGCGGATACCAAGTATGGGAATAATCTTTTCTATGCTTCGGTGGACACCTACCAGGATACAACCCAGGGCGGCAACCTGCCCATCAATATCAGGGCTAATTTTTATCCAAATGACGGAGTAGGCAAGCCCCAGTCTTCGGACCAAATCTCGACGGCAGTGGGTGACCATGATCCCAAGTTTAAGACTTTTGATGGGCAGGTAGCTACGCGAAACGGCGCTCCGAATAACAATGATTTCCATCTGAATACCGGATCAGCTGCACTGGGCACAGGGAATAGTACATACAACAATGATATCGGTGCGTACACTTCTGATGGAAAAGGAAACAAACATTGAGTTAAAACCAAAACCATGATCAGGATCTCTTTTTTTTGTTTTATCGTTCTCGTTTCTTTTGCAGAGGTTTCCTTTGCGCAGCCGGTCGAAAAAAACAAGGACAAGGATGATCCATTGGATGTGTCGCCTGTGCTGATCCGCGGTCCTT
>DATHGW010000653.1:0-14403 GCA_035317445.1 Puia sp. | reverse complement strand
CAATGGGATTCATTAAATGCAAAATGGTATGCCCAGGGGAAACCTTATCGCTCTTTGGATAGCCTTACCGGGCGTGGCACCAATAAAATATTCCAGAGCTGGATCGCTCATCCTTCTTATGATAAATACTGGCAAAGCATGATCCCTTATAAACGGGATTTTTCAAAAATCAATATACCCATATTAAGTACTACAGGTTACTATGATGGCGGCCAGGTTGGAGCCATGTATTATTTCAGGGAACATTATAAATACAATAAAAACCCGGATCATTATTTAATCATAGGCCCCTACGGCCATATCGGGTCGCAGGGTTTTGTTGGATACCCTCCCGACCTTAACTTAGGCGGATATCAAATTGATGCCGTGGCTAATATCCCTATCCATGAAATTATATTTCAATGGTTCGATTATATCCTGAAGGATGGTAAAAAACCAGCTATTTTAAAGGATAAAATTAATTACCAGGTCATGGGCAGTAATGAGTGGAAGCATGTACATTCCCTGGATAAGATGAACAACGATACCCTTAAATTTTATTTAAGTAACCAAAAGTCAGGAGATCATTACTCGCTAAGTGAGAAAAAGCCTCTAAAAAGATCATTTTTTAAAGAACAAGTGGACTTTTCAGATAGAAAGACCTCAAACACTTTCTATCATGCAGACACAATCATTCGTGATAAACTTGATGAAAGCAATGGTCTTTCTTTTATTAGCTATCCGGTTAAAAAGCCGATGTCTATTAACGGTTGCTTTTTAGGAGAAATAAAAGCGGCTATCAATAAAAAAGACATGGATTATGATATCACATTATACGAACTGACGCCCGACGGGAAATACTTCTATCTATCCTATTTCATGGGCCGGGCCAGCTACGCCAGGAACCATAGCAAAAGACAATTGCTTAAGCCAGGGCAGATAGAAACTATCCCCTTTACCAATAGTTACATGACAAGCAAAAAAATAACTGCCGGCAGCAGGATAGTGATCGTTATCAGTGTCAGCAAAAGCCAGGATAACCAGATCAATTACGGTACCGGCAAAGAGGTAAGTAACGAAAGCATTGCCGACGCAAAAAAACCATTAGAAGTAAAATGGTATACCGACAGCTATATTAAAATACCTGTTTGGAAATGAATACAGATATTTAATAAGATAAATAAGGATAGTAGCATCAAGGCTATAATATAATGGCAATTACTAGCGGAGAAATTTACACCGGGTGTTCCATATTCGCCTAACCAACTAAGCATTAATTTGGGTTTCCCCGCTGCCCGTACAGCTTTTAATCCTCATTCAAGGCCAGGCTTCAGTACTTATCCAATAGGGTTTAAAGAAAATGGTATTGATGGCCAGTTAGCAAAAATATTGCAGGAACTTCCCAATCATAGCAATCCGGATTGGGAATCTGCCGAGGGAACTAATGTAAAAGTAGGAACCGGCAGTTCTGAAATATCATGGAATGATTACGTGTTTGGAATGTTCAATCATGGGGCTTCGGTGGTAAATATTTTTTGCATGGTCAAACCCCAGCCCTTACGGTGCAGCAACTAAAAGTCCTGAAGCAATTACTGCTTATAAGAAGTTTTTGAATGGTAGGTTTTGAGAGTGAAAACTAACGGCCATGGAATACACCGCTTCTTATTTCGTTCGCAAATCAGCCCAAATTGTTTGTATTTACGAAATATTTTGTTTGTATTTTCGTAAATATAAGAGTTGTGCGACATGTTAAAGCTGTTTGAGAAACAATCTTTACGTTTTAAAATAATTACAGTATGCGGCTTCTACTTTTTGCAATACTACTTTCTTTTATATGCACAGAACTTCTTTCTCAAAAACTGCTTCCATTTACCATAAAGGGAAAGAATATCTCTAACACATTTAGTGGAAAAATTTATTTAATGTATGAAATTAATGGTGTAGGTCATCTGGATAGTTGTCAAATAAAAAATGGGCTATTCAATTTTTCAGGGAATATTTTACATCCGGTATTTGCAATCTTAAGTAACAGCAATGGAAGGAAAGATTTATTTATAGAACCAAAGCTAATGAGTATATCATGTAAAGACCCTCAACTTAAAGAGGTTGAGTTACTAGGCTCCAAGAGTGAATATGAGTACAGAAAAATTGACAACCAACTTAGCAGAATAAATAAACGCTGGAAAGTAGTTTTAGATACACTGGATGCAGTTAGTTTACGAAACATTACTCAATTTCAAGAGTTGAAAGAATGGGTGCTGCTACCTTATTTTGAAGAATTCAGGGAAGCCTACCTTGATTTTTTTAAAGAGTACCCTCAATCATTTGTTACAGCATATTTTCTATCTCAAGATGTAATAGGAATGAACCAAGGAGTTTTCCCCACGGATTCTCTACAGACATATTATAATGGACTTGGGACACCTGTTAAAAATAGTTGGTACGGCGTAGAAATCAATAAAGAGCTTACAAAGAGAAAAGTTGCAGTACTTGGAACGGAAGCCTTTAACTTTACACATACTGATATAAATAGTCAGCCACTTTCATTATCCTCTTTTCGTGGAAAATATGTTTTACTTGATTTTTGGGGAAGTTGGTGTGTTCCATGTAGGAAAGGTAATCCTCATTTGAAGGAACTTTATTATCACTATAAAAACAGAGGCTTCGACATCATTGGTATTGCGAAAGATGATAACACAAAAGACGCCTGGATAAAAGCAGTAGTAAAAGACGGACTTCCATGGCATCAAATTTTATGTGAAACGCTTGACACCAAATATAATGTTACATCCTATCCTACAAAAATATTAATTGACAAGCAGGGACTAGTAATTGGACGCTTTGGTGAAGACCAAATAGAACTTGACAAGCAGCTTGATTCAATTTTTGACAACACTCATTAGTTATAGTTGTTTAATTGCCAAGCAACACGACCGTACAACACGAACTGCAAGGCTGGCTGGTTGAAACTTCGGCTGTTTTTTAGAACAATCAACCCTTCAAGTATGTCAAAACAAACTGGCTTAAGTATCATCAAATTTTTTGCAATTGCATTTGCACTCACGTTTGCGTTTAGCAAACTTCCAGCAATTCCATTTTATTCGGTTGACATAAAAGATATTCTTGGTGGTTTCTTTGATGATACATATTCCCTGCCTTCAAAAGCCTGGCTGAACCTTACCCCGTAGTATAATAGAAAACTCTTTAACCGGTTGGTTGTCCGCGCCAGATCCCTTACTTTGGATTGCCGGAACCGAAATAAGGATCTTAATTCCTGTCTGTCCCTGGACATAACATAGATCCCATGCAGATTACCCTTCTCCAGGTGAAAAGCAATTGACCGGCTGTCGCGCACGTCCGACTTGTTTTTGTTCTGTTTATCAGTAATAGGGATATCTGCCGCATGAACTATTATATTATGCACTCTCCCCCTGCAGAGGTCTTCATGAATGCCCGTTCCGCAGAAGCTGGCTTCATAGGCAGAATAATATTCTCCTCCCGGATATTTCCTATGCAAATGGGTTATTAATGTCCTGACCGAAGGAGGTTGCGAAAAATGCTCTAAATGAAGATTTAACGACCGGATCGTAACCGACCAGGAGTTTTTGTGGACGTCCAGGCCAATAAAAAACTTTTGGCCATCGAAATCCAAAGATTTTTGCAATTTTGTACTGGGCATAGTGCAGAAGTTTAATTTTTACAAATTGCGAAACACTCAGTTATCGCTCATTAAAATTACGGCGGCCCATTTTATTGGTGACCGCAACATACCTGCACTATGCTTTTCAAACATAAATACTTTTTACAACTTGACTTTACAAATCTCTACTTACTCTGATTAGATATTCAATTAATTAATGGCTTTCGAATTCTTGAAAAATCACCCTTTTAATGCTCAATTGAAACTCTTCGGTATTTTATTTTACAACTCCTTTTTATGAACTGGACAATAATATAATGTTGAGGATCACAACTTGATACACCCACCTAAATGAACTAGTCCCCTTCTTGGCTCTTTCCATTGTCTTTTGATGATATACAAACCGTTTACCCAAAGATGTCAAAGAACTAAATTGTATACAATTGAAAATCAACTTAATGTAACCAGATAGTGATTATTGTTTCAAATAGTTTAGTGTTGATGCAACAATCCTATATTTCCTCTGTCCTTTTCTCATATTGATTAATTATGATATAGCGTGGCATTTTCTCAGAATGGGAATATGGATCTGTATTCTTTTTATAATATAAATGCAACAGAAATTGGAACCGGAATAAAACTACAGCTATGTTCAAAAACTATCTCAAAATTGCGTTTCGTAGGCTTTGGAAAGATCGCCGATTTACATCTCTTAATTTGCTTGGTTTGTCAACTAAAATTTAAAATTATGCGACTTTTTCTTACACTTCTTTTGAGCTTTTTAGCTTTCACTAGCTTTCAAAAGAATTATGCCGATAAAAAATTTCTTTTAATAGGTGTTATTACCGGTTTCGGGAATGGGAAATTATTCTTGACATATCTCGAAAGTGATATGAAAACAAAACCTGTAGAAATAGAAATTAATAATGACAAATTTCAATACAAGTATAGTATTGACAAACCAAAGTTATGTGAATTGAAACTAGAAGGCAAAACCCTTATGTTTTATTTAGAGCCTATGAACGTAAGTATTATTGGGACACTTGAAAATTTTGAATTTGCTGATGTAGAAGGCGGGCAACTTAATAATGATTTTGGGAAATTGGATAAACAATATATTCAACTGGATAAAAAATTACAATCCCTTTTGAAACCCTTTCATGATGCACAACAAAATAAGGATCAAAGTAAACTGGATAGTATTAGTAACATTGTTTCTGAAACACATGTTCTTAGAGTTGAGATTCCAAAAGATTATTGCCTTAATAATCCCAATTCAATAGCAGGCTTATATTTTCTTTATGAGAATTTTGCGTTAGGACTAGAGCCCGATAGCTTAGAATATATTTATAACAAATTAAGTAACCCTGTTCAATCCTCTTTTTATGCCCAAAAAATAAAAATGTTTCTTAATGCGAACAAAAGGGCGCAAGTCGGTTCTTTATTTAAAAATTTTATTCTGCCTGATACGAGCGGGCACAAAATTTCTTTAGAAACTTTTGAAAGTAAAAATAAATTACTACTCATTGACTTCTGGGCTAGTTGGTGTTATCCATGCAGACAGGAGCATCCAAATCTCATTTCAGTTTTTGCAAAGTATCACAATAAGAGCTTTAATATAATATCTATCTCGCTTGACGATGATAAACAAGCATGGATAAATGCTGTCAAAGCAGACAAATTAGCATGGGCACAACTTTCGGACTTAAAAGGCTTTAAGAGTGAAGTTGCTGAATACTATGGTATAAAAGCAATTCCGCAAAATTTTTTAATAGATGAATCTGGAAAAATAATTGCAAAAAACTTGAGAGGACAGCAAGTTGACTCTACGCTTCAAAATTATTTAATTAGCAAAAAATGATAAGAAACACCGCCTACAATAGTTGATAGTTAATCCAATTTCCTCTTAAATGTTTACCTGAATCGAATAAGAAATCATCTACCCGTTGAGACGGACTGATATATCTTTGTCTGTAATTACGAACGCATCGTAGACCAGTGTTGCTGCGGTTCGAACCTTTTAACCTCTGATTTGACAAATATTCACTTCTTCTGGATTGACAATCAATAAATTATCAACCATTTGTAGTCTTCAAACAGTCTTAATTTTGAAGCTGCTTGAATTATCTGGAATGAGGAATGCTATACAGTAGTTCAAAGGTGGTTTCGGCCCATTAATCAGCGGACTACTTTGTTATAAAATATTTGCAACCCCAACAAACTATTCAATTAGCGGGACACAGCCTTTGAAGGTTTGGCTAATCGTTCTAATTTCAGCGATGACATTCATCTTGACCAATTCAAAAAACAGTTTTGGTTTCAATATGCTTTTTTACATTTACACAAATCATTTATTGCTTTGCCGAAGAATTTGGGTGGAGACACAATCTGCAAAGTGCGACAAACAAAACGAGTAAATGGCTTCAGCCGTTTATAATTGGACATGTTTGGTTTTGCTGGCATTTTTTCTGATTACAAGACCCAATTATAGCAATAATGGGACAAAATATGAATGCACCAGTTCCTGCTGTAATCATTTCAGTAATTTTAGCTTTAACGCTTGTTTCATTTCTGCTTGGACTAATTATGAACCAGACAAAATCTGTGCTTCTGCTAATAATTTTACATTTCGCTGTCAAGACAAATATGCCAACCATTGCCGTTACTTTAACTCTTGTAATTATTGTAACCTTGATTTGGAACAAATTTTATTTAGCCAAGAAACTTGTAGTTTGAAATAATTATGGTAAGATGCGTATTGCGTCAAGTTAAATCAACAATAGGCCTAAACAAATAATGAAATTTTTAAAAGAATTAAGCCAAGTCATTTTATTTTCTGTGGTATTGCTTTCAAATATTTTTATTGCTCTCATGTGGTACAGCAAAGCATAATGTCTCGACCCCCAACAAACTGGACAATTTTCTGAAGGTAGTTTAGTAGTTTTTGATTTTCAAAAGGGCCCGGATTATATTTTTTCCATGCGGTTGCAGGCGTCATTCTGTTTAGTGGCCCGTGGCGCCTTTTTTCGTTGTACCATTAATGCCCATTTTCTACCCGCCTGCGTGGGCCCACCGCATACAACAAAGTCCATTTCCCATGTTTGAATGACCACATGTCCCCAAAAACATTGTCCCCGTCATGACCGCCGAAAAGAATAAAGGCGTTGTTTTTAGGATCGTACACCATCCTGGAGTGATTTCTGGCAGGAGGGGCAATTTCGAGAGCCAGTTTTTCCCATTCCTTGTCCTTATACGTCAAGGTCTCATTAAGCCGCTCGGAACCGTTCCATCCACCAAACCGGAGAAAGAAATGTTCTTTGGTATTGTAAGCCACGCAGGCGTTAAAGACCAGCGGAATTGCTGAACTCATCTGCACCCAGTTATTTCCATCCCAGGACCACATCGGTCCGTTATAGTCCTTTTCTTTTGCAATAACCGGGTTGCCACCGAACAAAACAAGATGTTTAAGCAATGGATCGTAAGTCAACGTAGCACCACTGCGAGAAGTGGGGCCTTGCTTTTCCATTTGGGTCCATTTACTCCCATCGAATTCCCAGGTATCGCCCGCTACCCATTTTTCACCAGCCATCCGGCCTCCAAAGAGCACGATTTTTTTGCGCAAGGGATCATAGCCCATGGCGGCCTCTGCTCTCGCTGTAGGATACAATTTTGTCTCTACCTTTTTCCAATTGCCATCCCGAAATATCCAGGTATCATCGAGATAATGAACAGGATTTTTATCACTCCCAAATAATACGGCATTACCGCCAAAAAATAAGATGTAATTGTCAGCCTCATCCATACAGGGAAATGTTCGCGGCGAAGGGCCATTCTCGGTTATCTTTTTCCATTTGCTATTAGAAAAAAGCCAGGTGTCGCCGTAAACCTTCGCCTCATCTGCTCCGCCAAAGAGTATTATACCATCCGAAGAGGTATAGTAGACCATATTATGACCATTCCTTACACCCGGAGATTGCCCAAAACCTGCAGCGTCACCTATAAGTAAAGCGAGGCCAAACAATAATTTTTTTGCAAACATTTTAAATAGGTTGCGCTGTTTCATTACAAGGTAATCAATTCGCTTTTTAATTAAATGGCCGACACACCGAAACAAACCTTTCATGTCCCGGGACCCCATTATTTCCCTCCTAAAAAAACATAACCCTGCTGATCAGCAGGAGCAGCAAATGCTCACTGACGCCATCCGCTTTATCGAAGATAATCCTGATTGCTTTGAAAGATGCCTGCTAAAAGGCCATGTCACCGGCCCTTTTTCAATCTGCCATAACGTGCTGCGGCCAATACCAGCTTCTTGTTTTCATAAGATTTACTGTAATGAACAAAACCAAATGGAACTGTTCATTAAAGTGAACATCCTTGGGCTGGATAATGCATTTCAAATCAGGGACGCGACTGAAAAAAGGTGCGCTTTGGTAAACGATCGGGAAACGGTGTTCGCCTGGGCCTTATTGGAACGGGATCCTGTTGGATGAAGCAAGGGTGTTCTTTCGTCCCGGCTGCGGGCTAAATAAGTGGTCCGGAGGGAACAATAATGGCGCCGTCATGATAAGGTGGGTCCAAATTAATTTGATCACACATCGGTGATCGGTGTTGCAATTGCTCGCATAAAAATTTACACCGGGTACTACTTATTCAGCATACGGGTACAATCCTTATGTCTGTATCTTTTTATGATACAATAAGCTGTAACAAATTGGTTTTTTGCAAGTAACATTTGGATAACAAAAATACTACCATTAACTCGCATCCTTCCTTCTACGCAAATGCGAATTTTTGGACAGCTTTCCAATTAAACCTCACAAAAATCTATTTCAAATTATTTGCAAAAGTGAAGCCCCTCCACTTAAATGAAGACGAAAGCATCAGTGTTATTGTAGCAGATGAAGGTGATTCTATTGGTCTCGTTTTAGAAAGATTAAATAAGGATGACTCGCCGGGGCTTTACAAACCTGGCTGGTTAAAATGCACGGCTATCATCGAATTAGAATTGGATGAAAGACTAATTTGTATCTACCCTTTATTTATTGTCAGGCCAAATAGTTCCTAATACATAAAAAGTAGACAAAAATTAATCTTACATCCCTGAAAAAAATGCTAGTCCGTCCTCAGGCTCTTCACCGGGTTTGTCATTGCTGCTTTTATTGCGTGGAAACCGATTGTCGTTAGTGCGGATAAAACTGCAAAAACGCCGACAAAAAAGAATATGACCCAACTGATGCTGATCCGGCTGACATAATCCTGCAGCCATTTATTCATAATATACCAGGCCAATGGTGATGCAATAAAAAATGCAATTAATATCAGTTTTATAAAATCTTTTGAAAGGAGCATAACGATATTCGGAATAGTAGCGCCCAGCACTTTTCTTACCCCGATTTCTTTAGTGCGGTTGACGGCTGCAAGGGATGCCAGTCCGAGTAAACCAAGACAAGCAAGAAAAATAGAAATGCCTCCCGCCCAAGCCACGATGCTGCTCCATCTCTCTTCAGCCTGGTAAAACCGGTTTACGTCCTCGTCCAGAAAACTATATTTTAGCGGGATGCCGGGCATAGCAATACCCCATGCTTTTTGCATAGCGGCTATGGCGGGAGAAGGGTTACCTGCAGCGATCCTCACATAAAAATGCGGATAGCCTTTATCTTTATCGCCATTTGTGACAAAAGCCTGGTTCTTTACAGCTTCGCTCAGTGGGCGATAATTGAAATTCTTTACCACACCCACAATGAGTGCCGTGTTACCCTGGAAACCCTTTATTTCTTTACCGACTGCGTTCCCAGCATTCCATCCAAAAGCTCTCATCATTGTTTCATTGATGATCAGTGATTCTATGGTATCGTTTCGGTCGCCCGCCGCAAAATTTCTCCCGGCAACCAGTTGCATCCCCAGGACACGCAGGTAATTTGAATCAATAATGTTGATATCTGCGGAAAGGCCTTTGTCAGAATATCCGAGTAAATTATTGCCGGCACCTAAACCGACGGAAGCGCTGCCAACACCGAGAATGAAGGACTGATTGCTCAATGATTGTTTGAATACAGAAAAGATCCTATTCGGATCTGTTTCCGAAGCGTCAACGGCAATCACATTTTCCTTGTTGAAGCCTGGATCCTTATCAACCATATATTTTGCCTGCTCAAGGATGATAATGGTAGAGACGATCAGCATGATGGATACCACAAACTGAAAAGTGACCAGGGATTTTGTAAAAACGTTGGCTCCGCCGACTCGAATCTTATTTTTTAATACCTCAAGGGGTTTGAAATTAGATAAAACGAGCGCCGGGTAACTACCTGCAAGCAAGCCTGCGATGAGTATCAAGGCTATCAACAAAATGGCCATTTTTGGAGAAAGCAATATGGAGATATTCAGTTCTTTTCCGGATAATTGGTTGAACAATGGCAATAAGGAACTTGCCAGCATGAGTCCTAAAAGACCCGATATAACGGCGAGCAGTACAGATTCAGTAAGAAATTGAAAAATGATCTGTTTTTTCTGACCACCCAATACTTTTCGCACCCCTACTTCCTTGCTCCTCTTCGCAGAACGACCAATGGCAAGGGTGGTGAAATTGATGCAGGCGATCAACAAAATCCCTGCTGCGATCGCGAGCAATATCCATATTGTAGTTGGATCAATGACTCCGAAATCTGCGAAGCCCCAGGCATGGAACCATGCATCGGTGTGGATGGATAACAGTGGCTGAAGCTTAAAGCTCATCGGAAGTTCGTGCCCTTTCCAGTCCAACCCGGCATTTTTCGCACTAGCTATTATATTGGGATCAAAGCTTAGCATAAACCGGTCTAATTGTCTGTTATCGCCGGCTAAGCTACTCCCCGGTCTGAGCAGCAAAAAGGTTTCTGAAGCGATCGGGTGCCAGTTGCCGCCGATAAAAAACTGTCCATGGTTAGCCAGGGCAAACCGGTAATTTCCCAGCACGTCAAAACGAATGGTTGAATTGGAAGGTATATCCTCGGCAACCCCGGTAACCCGGAATGGCTGGAATGTTGCCCCGATACTGATTTGAACTGTCCTGCCGATTACATCGTCGGTCCCGAAAAATTCCTTTGCTTTTGATGCTGTCAAAACCACATCATTCATATCTCTTAAAGCAGTAGCCGTATTCCCATATTTTAAAGGGAATGTGAATACAGAAAAAAAGGAAGGATCGGCGTAGGTAACCGGCGCACGAAAAGCATTTTGGTCTGTCCGAATCAAATTATCCCCCCACGGCAGCTGCACCCGGACAAAATCAGATACGTCAGGAAGATCCTTTTTCATGGCTTCGCCAATGCTGGCAGACGACGGTCCTGAATAGTCGGTATTCAGGAGACTTTCGGGACCGACGTTTGTAAAATTCGATTTATTGTAATACCGGTAAACATCATGCGCATTTTTATGAAAATGATCAAAACTGAACTCGTTGACGGCAAACAATACAAGAAGGGCAACGCAGGCAATACCCACCGACAATCCAAAAACATTGATGAATGTAAAGACTTTCTGCTTTTGCATACTGCGCAGCGCGATCCTGAAATAGTTTTTAATCATAAGATTTCTTTTTAAAAATTGGCCCGACAGTTTTCGGGCTATCAGTCGCCACATTCTTTCTTCGATATCTTTCATAAAAAATATCGAAAGGCAGGCTGGTATTCATTCCAGCTTTTTGCCGGGTCATCACCTGGGTGATATGATCATAGTTTTGGTGGTATTTATTAAAGGACAGTTCATCATAGATCCAAAGTCCGATCAATATCGCGACCGACATGCCCATCGCCAGTCCGCCGATGTTGATGAAAGAAGATATTTTATTTCTTAACAGGTTTCTCCAGGCGATTTTGAAATAATTTTTGAACATACCTGTATTTTAATTTTATCAGGATGCTAAACCGGAACGATGCAGATGCGCGAAAAAGGCAAATAAGCCAAGTCAGCAGCGCCAACAAAAATGCCAGATTGGCAATTAACTGCAAATCAATTATGTACGATTTTTATATTGGCCTGACTGTTCGGTTTTGATACCCTATGTGTTCGTTATAGTAAACATCCTTGGGCTGGATAATGCATTTCAAATCGGGGAGGCGATTGAAAATATGTGCGCGTTGGTAAACGATCAGGAAACGGTATTCGCCTGGGCCTTATTAGAACGGGATCCTATTGGATGAGGCAAAGGTGTTCTTTTGTC
The DNA here is from genome assembly GCA_035317445.1 of Puia sp. Classification (GTDB taxonomy): domain Bacteria; phylum Bacteroidota; class Bacteroidia; order Chitinophagales; family Chitinophagaceae; genus Puia. Next base: position 2,581 of record DATHGW010000653.1, on the reverse strand, counting down.
CCGGCCGCGGGCCAATTAAGTGTTTCGGGGGGAACAGTAATGGCGCCGTCATGACAAGGGCGGGCGCAAATAATTTGATCACACATCGGTGATCGGTGTTGCAATTGCTCGCAGAAAATTTACAAGGGTACTACTTTTTCAGCGTACGGGTACAATACAAATGATTGTATATAGTTGATATATAGATGTTTGGGCGTGTTTTGGAAGGGTGGAAGTAACAATAGGGTAACAGGAAAGGTAGCGAGGCAGACCTGGGTTGTCGGGAACCTTTGAAGGAGATGTGTTTTCCGGTGTGTCAGGCAAAGGCCCAGAGAAATCGTTGAAAAATCTATTGAAACACTATTTTCGATTTGGCTTGCCAAATAAATATTTGTATGTCTTGCCTTTCTTGATTAAAAAAAGTGTGTCGGTATAGGCATGTTTAACTATGCTATCGCCAATTTCTGCGAAATAATTAAAAATAGTGCCATTATTAAGTCTCTTATCAGTATAGGAATTGAAAATGAAGTTTTTCCCAATAGTATTCACCTTAAATTGCTCCATGTGATGTGCAATGCCAATTTCGCTGATAGTTCCAGTAATTTCAGCAGAATTGAAATTATCAAAATCGGCTTTGGATTGTTTATCAACGTATATTCTACCAAAGTATAAATAAATAATTCCCAGCAGGGATGCGATTACAAAAAATCGAAAAGCTCCTATTTCACCCTTTTTTAGTGGCACAGGAAAAAATTAAATTAGGAGTTACGAATATCAGAAAACATTTATGCTGCTTTTATCAGCGCATATGACACACCTCAATCTACTGATTTATTAATCTTCTTTCCGGTTTAAGAATCATTTTATTGTCCTCTTTTATTGTTACAAGTTTGAAATTCAAGAGTTCTAAGGTATCAGATATATTGTACGTTAAAACGATCCTAATGCTGTCGCACTTTAGATAAAATTCATATATAAACGAAACTTGGTCAATCCCACCTAAATCCTTTTGGTAAAAGTCGTTTATAAAATGGCCTTTTCGATTCTTGAAATCACAACCTTCCTGTAGATATTTCAATATCAGAATACTTTGATCCCTGGGGAAGTTTTTTTCCGGAAATTCATTTAAGGCATTTCCTTTTGCAATTTGTTCTAACAATTCGTCAGCTTTCACTTTTGCTTTTTGTGTATTTTTTCGGCATGAAAAAGAAATTAGAATCAATAAGCATAAAATGGTTTTTTGCATAACCAGAATTCATAAAAAGTAAAATTATTAAATTATTCAGTCATTTTTGTTTAATATCGTTTCTACGCCCCGGAGCACCAGCCCGTGCTGAGTCCGTGATATTTCTACGGGTGAGCAAATAGGCCCAAATTGAAAGGGGACTATAAAAATAGCCCCGGCATAAACATAGTTGAGAAATTGTGAAAATTAACCAACCCGGATGAAAGAAAAATATTTTTGTTTTTGGGACAATTTGGATGGTCAATCGTTCACCTAGGCTGGTATTCAATTAAAGGAAGAATTGTTTATATTTAATTGTGAGAAAAACATCAAGATTTGGAAATCTCAGAAATAGAATATTCCGGTTTGGAATTCCTGACAATAAGAATGCTAATGCAATTGCAAGACGCGGTAATAGTATTGCAAAAGCCGGAGTTATTGTAAACGGATCGCTGGCATTTTTTACTTTGGTTCTACTTCTATTTGCATTGGGTCAATGGATTCAAGCAAGACGAGCTAATGATGCTCTTGAAGCAAAATTTAGAGCAGATAATAGGGATGCTCCTTATTTTGATAAGTCTGTGGTATATGCTCATGCCTATAGGAACCTACCGGATCAACATAACTTGGTTCAGGTCCATTTTGATTTATATAATGCAAGTGAGAATATTATTGACGTTGAATACATAAAATATAAGGTATGCTTCGATTGTCCTTTAAAGCCTGAATTATATAAGAAAGGGATTCCTAAAGAGATTTTAACCAAAATGGATTCAACGATCTATTTTAAGTATTTAAGAAATGTTTCAGAATCTTATGTTGAGGTGAGGGTTGACCTTCATTTAAGTACCGCAGATTCCTTGAAATTGTCACAAAATAAGAACGTTGTTTTTGCCGAGACGCATTATACCAACAGGAGAACAGGAGAGAAATTCATATACCAAAAAATAGGGACAATTTCTGGATATGATTTAAGAGAAGAATCTATCAAAACGGTACACGAACCAGTTGAAGAATGGGTTAACAAATACTATAACGTAACCGATATTCCGGTTAAGTGAGCAATCACTGTAGCTTCGGTTGGAAACGTTCAGGCCGGAAATTAGCTGGAAACCTATGGTCAACGCTGCATCAGATTGTCTGGGCAGGGTTATTCGAAACCTGTTTTGTGTTTTGAGCCTGTTCTTTTTTATAAAGATATAATTCATCTTTTCCCCTTCTGCGATATCCAAACCTGCTTTTTTCGCCAGGGTATTGACCAGCATTTCCCATGCTCCAATATCCGTCTTGTCCTGTCCGCTCGGGAACTTGGCTATCCACAAATGACCTTATTCGTCCGTTACCCCTGTCTTGGGTCTTGCCCCGCCAAGTGAAGCC
>DATHGW010000652.1:0-2183 GCA_035317445.1 Puia sp. | reverse complement strand
CTTCATCAACCAACAAGATCAATTTTCCTTCTTCAAACAATCCTGGCTTCAGCGCCCTGTATTCTTTCCTCGGACTCTTTCTGCCCATGGTATACACGATCAATTTGTTATCTCCCAAAAATTCATCTGCCATTTCCACGGCCTCATCTACGATACCGCCGCCGTTTCCGCGAAGATCGAGAATCAGTTTCTGCAATCCCTGCTGCTGAAGTTTTTCCATGGATTGCATGAACTCACCGTAAGTTGTTCTCGAAAATTTATTGATCCGCACATAACCAGTTTGCTTCCTGATCATATAGGCGGCATCCACCGCGGGCAGGGGAATGGCGCCACGGGTCACCGTAAATTGTTTGGCCTGCATATTCCGCAACAAAGTGAGCTTGACATTGCTCGAGCCTGGGCCGCGTAATAATTTTTTAATACGTTCTGAATTGATGCCATTGCCGGCCACTGACGAATCGTTTACTTTCAGGAATTTATCGCCCACCTGCAGCCCAGCCTGGTCGCTGGGTCCGCCAACCAGCACATTGGTCACGTTGACTGTGTCGTTTAAAATCAGAAATTCAATACCGATGCCTTCGAAATTGCCATTAAGGTCTTCATTCATTTCTTCGCGGTCAGAGGCCGGAATAAAATAAGAATGCGGATCAAGATGAGATAATACACCGTGAATGGCTTCTTCTCCCAAAGAATCCATGTTGACGGAATCAACATATTTCATATTCACCAGGTCCATCACCTCCTGCACCCGGTTCAATTTGCGGATTTTCAAAAATCCCTTCGTGTTGGTGTTTTCATATAAACGGTAACCGAAGAACATCCCAGTAATCATGATCACTGCAAAAAGCAGGGGAGTCCAGACATTTATTTTTTTCATTCTTATATCCTTTTCAATAATGCAAGGCACAAATTAAGCAAAATGCGGTCAACCCAGGGAACGCCTGTTGAGATTTCCCGTTAATTTTCAAATTCGTATTCTACCTTCGTCTGGGAACAAAGTTAACTCCGCGAAAACAACAGGTATCATGAATATTTTGATCGCTGATAGTGGATCCACCAAGTGCGAATGGTGCCTCTTGCGCAATGGCAAAAAGAAGCTGGTGGAGACACAGGGGATCAGTCCTTATTTCCTTAATACAATACAAATTGAGCAAATCCTGAGAAATGAATTGCTTCCGGGAATTGCAAAAGCCAATATTGACAGCATTTATTATTATGGAACAGGCTGTGGCAGCGCAGCCAACAGGCTCATCGTGAATAAGGCGATCAAAGCAACATTCCCCAATGCGTCAATTCATGTCAACCACGACCTCATGGGCGCAGCCCGGGCGCTTTGCGGAAAGACAAAAGGCATTGCATGTATTTTGGGCACAGGCAGCAATTCGTGTTATTTTGACGGAAAGAAAATTGTGAAGAACAGCCCCGGCCTTGGATACGTGCTCGGTGACGAGGGCAGTGGCGCTTATCTGGGAAAGAAGGTGCTGCAATATTATCTCTACAATACCTTTGACGAAGACCTGAGGTATAAATTCGACGCTGCCTATACGACAAACCAGGCTGAGATTTTGGAGAATCTGTATAAGAAACCGCTACCCAACAGGTACCTGGCTTCATTTGCTATTTTTTTAGCAGAGAACAGGGGACATTATATGGTTGAAAACATCGCCGAGGATGGGATCAATGATTTTTTCTATAACCATTTATGTAAATACCAGGAAAGCTGGAAATATCCTATTCATTTTGTCGGTAGCGTTGCTTATGGCTTCCGCGACATCATAAAAGATTTGGGAAGGACCTATGAATTTGAACTTGGAAATATTTATCAAAAACCGATGGATGGGCTGATAGCCTATCACCGTTAAACAAGGATCATGTCATTCGAGAAAATTACCGAAGAACAGGGCAACTATCGCCACCTGGAAACGATGAGCGTGCATGACATTCTTACCTTCATCAACAGAGAAGACATGCGTGTACCCGCTGCAGTGGAAAAAGCCATACCGCAAATTGAACAATTAACAGAAGTCATTACAGATAAAATGCTGGCTGGCGGCCGTTTGTTTTATATCGGGGCCGGCACCAGCGGCAGACTCGGTATCCTGGATGCCAGTGAGATTCCGCCAACTTACGGAATGCCTTACGGATTGATCGTGGGGGTGATTGCAGGAGGGGAGGAAGCGATT
>DATHGW010000651.1:0-3527 GCA_035317445.1 Puia sp. | reverse complement strand
AGTTTCAATTGGCGAGTGATGGCTCTTGTCCTGACCAGCGCTTCCCTTTCCCTGGCCTTATTTTGGGCCAGCATTTCCATATCCTTATCTGTTGCGCGGCGCAGCACTCTTTTCAGGTCGGGATTATTCTCTTCAATACTTTTCTTTTTCATCTGGAGGCGAACGATTTCACCACAAAGGGTCACCATACCTACGTCAAACCCACTTACACCTTCAACAGCTACCATGTCGCCTTTTTCAAACAAATGCGTGGTGGTATTCCGGTAAAAGTCTTTTCTGCTGCCGTTATTAAAGCTCATTTCGATGATCCTGCAACCGCTTTCCGGGTCGCTGAACGGAAGATTGGCCAGCCAGTCATGAACATTGAGGCGGTTACAACCGCCTGAGCTGCAGCCCCCATTACTTTTACAGCCTGCTGCTTTGCCGCTTTCGGTGCCACAATTTGTGCATCCCATATTCAAAAAATTGAGAATGAATAAATGGAGAGAAGAAGGAAGATGGGAGCCGGGCAAAGTCAATCTATTGAGAATCCGTTCCCCGGAACGGGCACTTGTGCAGATGCTGCGAAGCAATCATAACCGCCTGCTTTCGACCAGATGGCTACGATATCCTATGTATGTGCAAAATGCTTACTAAAAACGATTTAGCATTCTCTGTTCACTGTTCTTTTTCACTGGCCGGATCAATCCCGATAACCTCATTTCTCAGACCTCCTTCAGGGGGTCTGAAACAAATATACTATGAAATCCCGGATTAGAAGCATAGTTCAGTTGCCCCGGCCTTTTTTAACGAGGGCCGCCAAGGCAACCAGGCACCAGGTCCCTTCCAGTATGACAAAGGGCATGAAATGAATGAGCAATGATGCATAAGCTGAAAATCCGGCTCCGATAATGTTCAAAATCAAATAAAGGTCGCTGTCTCGCGGCAACTTCCTGAAGAGGTTCAGGAAGAAAGCTAATAACAATAACGAAACCCCCAGGGATCCGATAATGGTTGAAATGGGCATGGCCGATTTATTTGTATCAACCGGAATGATTCAAACCAGCAATTCTTTATTCGCGATTATATGATATAGTTTAATCGTCAACGCGTGGAACAACATTTTTGCATGCGCATTTCGTTCGATATAATACACAGCCCGGTCCAATTCTTCGATCATGGCCTGCTGTTGGGAAATATCTGCAATCTTATTTAACCTGAGGGCGAAGTCCATTTCATTGTCTGCGACATTCGTATTGAGCGCACCCATGACATTCACGCGAATGGCCTGCTCCAGCAGGTGATTGAAATAACGGAGAAATTGTTTTTGTCTCTCCCGGCCGAGTTTGCTTATCTCCTCCACCCATTTCACCTGCGCGATGGGACCCGTCTTAAGAGAAGCATTCAGCCATTCTCTCAGCAGTCCCTGCCAATCTTCTTCAGCATGCTGCAGTAATTGTAATGCTTCGCGGTAATTGCCTTCGCTGATGGCGGCTACCCGCCTTGCCTGGTCTGCTGGAATCTTGGCCTTCTCAAGCAATATGGTCTCCATGTCGTTGGTTTCCAGCGCAGGGATCCTGATCAGTTGCGTTCTGGAGACAATGGTCGGCAGGATCAGGGATTCATTTTCGGCAACAAAGATGAATAAGGTATCCGGTGGAGGTTCTTCGATTAATTTCAGAAGTTTATTGCCTTCATTTCCTAAGTATTCCGGCATCCACATCAGCAAAATCTTGTAGCTGCTTTCGAAACTTTTTAGGTAAAGTTTCCGCATGATGTCGTTGCACTCATGTGCCGTAATATTTCCCTGCTTATTCTCTGCGCCGATAAACTGAAGCCAATCGTAGGCATTCCCGTAGGGATATTGTGCAATGAATTCCCTCCATTCTGAACTATAATCAGTGCTTATCGGTCTGTCTCCGGGTTTTCTGGGAATGACGGGGTAAGAAAAATGAATATCGGGATGCACCATGGCCTCCGCTTTTGAAAACGAGGGTTGCTTTCGTATCCAGGCATCCGCTTCATCCGGATTAAGCGGCAACTGTTGTTGAGCCACAGGCGCTGCACCAAATAAAGAAGCTTCGGATTTTTTTTCTTCCAGGTCAGCATCGGGGATAGAACTGATGTAATTGGCGAAAGCAATTGCAAGAGGCAGGGCGCCGCTTCCTTCTGAACTTAGGAACAACAGGGCATGGCTCAGGCGATTTTGGCGAACCATGTCAACCAGTTGCTGCTTTATTTCCGTTTGCCCGATAATATTATTAAAGACCATTTGGAAATCTAAAATGTAAAATATTAAATGTAAAAGGGCGAAATTAACTTTTACATTTTACATTTTACATTTAATATTTTACATTTTAGATTTCCTAGTTGAGGTATTTTGTGATCTCTTCACTCATCGGGGTCACTTTGCTGGGGAATACTGCAAGCAGCTTTCCATTTTCGTCGATGAGGAATTTGGTGAAATTCCACTTAATAACAGGATCTGCGACGCCGATTTTTTTTGCCTCATCGGTTAGGTACTTAAATAACGGATGAATATTATCACCTACGACATCTACTTTTTCTGCCATCGGAAAACTCACGCCATAATTTTTTGAGCAGAACTCCTTGATTTCTGTATTGGTTCCGGGTTCCTGTGACCCGAAATTATTTGCAGGAAAACCAACGATCGTCAGCTTGTCCTTATATTTTTCATATAATTTTTCCAGGTCGGCATATTGAGGGGTAAAGCCGCATTTGGAAGCTGTATTGACAATCAGTAATTTCTTCCCCTTGTACTTGGCAAGATCAATGGCATTGCCATCGAGGCCCGGAACCTTGAAATCATACACCGTCATGGCGGCGACGAAAAAAACGGAAACTAAAGCTAAGCGTAACATATTCTTGAGTTTTGTTTAGTAGATGAAATGATATACAAATATTATACTAAAAAGGTTGCCGTTCAGGAATATAATGATAAGAGGGGAAAACAGGTTTTTTCCGGGGCAGCATGGGCTATTGCTTCTCATAAGCGCCCAGATCGGCCAGACCCACTGGCCTTGGGTTGCCGTCCAGGTCAATTAGAATGCCCAGGCTGTCGGTGCCGGCGTCTATTGCCGGAGAGCCGGTTTTAAGGTGAAAATTGTAGATCCGTTGCTGATTGTCGACGAATTCGAACAAGGGATCGCTATTGAGGATGATCTTGCTGGTATCAACGGCATCCGGAATTTTATTCGCCTTCCACAGGCAATGGTCAAAACTTATCTGGAACGCGGAATCACCCTGTCTAAACACCAGGACTTCATCGTCCACCGTTCCGTTGTCCCCCCAAAAAATACAGTTGGTAAATCGGCCTGCCAGATTTCCGATCATTGCGGTAGTCCCCTGCAACACGTAATTGCTAATCGTCAAAACAGGTTGTTTGTGTTGAATATAGCTGTTCGAGAACCCGGCAAGGCTACACTGAAGGAATTGGTAATCGCCCCCATATCCCAACACTACGTTATTTCCACAATTGCTCACCAGGCAATTGCGTGCCAGGATGCTGGTATGTATACCCAAAATCC
>DATHGW010000650.1:0-4478 GCA_035317445.1 Puia sp. | reverse complement strand
AGATCTGTCGCCGCAAGCTTCTTTCGCAGCATCAACCAATTTTTGGCAGGGCCTCAATTTCTACATCCGCGACCTGGAATATTATACGATGGTCAAACTGCTCGCAGTATTGAATATATTCAGCAGGGATCATTATTATATAGATGTGCTGCTCTTTGAATTCCTGACCATCTGGGGATCGGTGCTCTTGTTCAAATTGCTGAACGGCGTTTTCCCCTGGCAAAAAAAATTACTGATCATCGCATTGTTTCTTGTTCCAACCACCGGTTTCTGGTTGAGCGGTATCCGGGCCGAAGGGCTGCTCCTGCTGTTTATTGCGATCATCTTATATTTCACCAACAAGTGGTTCGAACAAAAAAAGTTGTCGCAAATGCTCTGGATACTGGCTGGTCTTGCGGGCTTCCTGATTTACCGCAGCCAGTATTTATGGGTCTTTCTGCCGGCTTATATTGCCTGGACCCTGGGGAAGGTCAGGCCTCAAAAATCAGTTTACTATTTTCTTTTTGTTTATCTCCTTTGCCTGATCGTCTTTGTTGCGGATACCTGGATCTCTCCGCAAAGGAATCTTGCAACCAGTATTGCCTCGCGGCAGCATGAGTTTGCCCAATTGCATGGCAATACCCGGTTCAGGCTCGACAGCCTGCAACCTTCTGTTCCCGGTTTTATCAGATTATTGCCACAGGCTTTCGCCAATACGTTTATCCGGCCCCTGATCCTGGAAGCAAAGGGGCCGCTACAGATCATGGCCTCGCTGGAGGTCATGGCTGGCTGGATATTGGTTGTTCTGCTGCTGCGCTTCCCTGTCAGGGACTGGAAACAAAAAATGACCCATCCGCTCCTCTTGTTATTGCTTTGCTATGGCGTCAGCCAGGTGCTCATGATTGGTTATATCGTACCATTTCCCGGAGCCATTGTCCGCTACAAAGCCATTCCGGAACTGTTCCTAATCATAACAATAGGATTATCAATCGATTGGAAACGAATATATAGTAAAATAAAATAATGTAATTTTTATTTTGAATAAATTCTAATAATTCGCCCATTCTCAATATATTTTATCTTTTTTTATTGAAATCATATCGAAAAACGTGATTTACCGATGATTTTTTTGGCAGCACGCCCAATTATCATTTATTTGCATTTGAAAAAAAATTATCGCAATGGAATCCCTTAGATTTAACGCAATCAATAATCTTACCGGCACCAGTGTTGTTCCTGTACAAGGTTCGACCAAGATTACGGCCATTTTTGGCGAGAATGTTTTCACATTAAAAACGGCCAGGGATTTCCTGAGTGACGAGGCTTTCAAAAGCCTTTTGGCCTCAGTCAAAGGGAGCAAGAAAATTGACCGGTCGATGGCAAACCAGATCAGTGCGGGTTTGCGTCAGTGGGCAGAAAACAAAGGGGTCACCCATTATACCCACTGGTTTCAGCCTTTGACGGGCTCGACAGCTGAAAAGCATGATTCATTTTTTACCATCAAAAGCGACGGAACGCCGATAGAGCAATTTGAAGGCGATGCGCTGATCCAGCAGGAGCCAGACGCTTCTTCCTTTCCCAGCGGCGGCATCAGGGCAACATTCGAAGCCAGGGGATATACTGCCTGGGATCCCTCCTCTCCCATTTTCATCATGGAAATAGGCGAAGGAAAGACCCTTTGCATTCCGACCATATTTGTTTCTTATACCGGCGAAACGCTCGATTATAAAGCACCCTTGCTTAAATCACTCGATGCCTTAAATAAGGCAGCGGTGGAAGTCTGTAATTACTTCGACAAGAACGTAACCCGTGTAACCGCCACGCTCGGCTGGGAACAGGAATATTTCGTCGTGGATGAAGCGATGGTTAATTGCCGTCCGGACCTGGTGTTGAGCGGAAGGACCGTTTTCGGCCACGCTCCCGCCAAAGGACAGCAATTGGAAGATCATTATTTCGGTTCCATTCCGGAAAGAGTATATGCTTTTATGCGCGATTATGAAATGGAAGCCTATAAGCTGGGCATTCCTTTAAGAACCCGTCATAACGAAGTGGCACCATCGCAGTTTGAATGCGCACCGATCTTTGAAGAAGTCAGTGTAGCTGTTGACCATAATATTTTACTGATGGACGTTATGGACCGTGTGGCCCGTCGTCACAAACTGCGGGTGCTGCTGCACGAGAAACCTTTTGCAGGCATCAATGGCAATGGGAAACACAACAACTGGAGCATGGCCACCGACACTGGTGTCAACCTGCTGGCTCCAGGCAAAACACCCAAGACCAACCTGATGTTCCTCACCTTCTTTGTCAATACCATCAAAGCCGTATTTGACTATTCCGACGTGCTGAGGGCATCCATCGCGTCCGAGGGTAACGATCACCGTTTAGGAGCCAATGAAGCTCCGCCGGCGATCATCTCCGTATTCATCGGTCAATACCTGACCAAAGTACTCGAAGACATCAAGGAAAGAGTGGGCGCCAAATTCGACGAACAGGATGAAGCCATCCTGAAACTGGATCTCCACAAAAGCATTCCCGAACTGTTGCTGGATAATACCGACAGGAATCGCACTTCTCCCTTTGCCTTCACCGGAAATAAATTTGAATTCCGCGCCGTGGGATCTGCCGCAAATTGCGCCAATGCCATGACCGCGCTCAACGGTATTCTTGCTGAAACCCTGAAGAAATTCAAAAAAGAAGTGGATGTACTGATCGAAAAAGGCGACAAGAAAGAGATCGCCATCATGCACGTGATCCGCGAATACATTGTCAGCAGCGAGAAGATATTGTTCGAAGGAGACGGGTACAGCGAAGAATGGCAGAAGGAAGCGGAAAAAAGAGGATTGCCCAATGTTAAAACCACGCCATTGGCGCTCGATGCCTTATTAACCGACAAGGCCAAACGGCTGTACGAAGACAACAACATATTGAGTCATGTTGAACTGGAAGCGCGCCACGAAATTGAACTCGAAAAATACATTAAGAAGGTGCAGATCGAAGCCCGTATCATGGGTGAACTGTGCACCAGCCATATCCTGCCACCCGCGATCAAGTACCAGAACACGCTGATCGAAAACATCCGGGGTCTGAAAGATATCGGTTTAAAGGAATCTGCTTACGCAAGCCAGAAACAGATCCTGGAGAAGATATCCGACCACATCACCAACATCAGCCAGCTGGTCGGCAAAATGATCGAAGCGAGAAAAATATGCAATGCTATGGAGGATACCCGAACCAAGGCCATTGCCTACAATAGCCAGGTGAAACAGCCCTTCTTCGATGACATCCGTTATCATGTCGACAAACTGGAATTGCTGGTTGACGACAGCGAATGGCTGTTGCCGAAGTACCGGGAGATTCTCTTTTTGAGGTAATGCAAAATTTAAAATATTAAATCTAAAATGTAAAAGGGAACAACTGAGGTTCCTCCCTTTTACATTTTAGATTTTACATTCTCTCCAAGGCCCATTTAAGTGCGATCTCGAGTTGTTCCTCGACCGTTAGGTTGGAATTGTCGAGCACGATGGCATCTTTTGCTTTTTTTAGGGGACTGAATTCGCGGTGGGAATCGACATAGTCCCGCATTTCTAGGTTGCTTTTTACTTCTTCAATCGTGATGTTGGGATTCTTGGCAAACATTTCTTTGAATCTCCGTTCCACGCGTACGGCGTTATCTGCTGTCATAAATATCTTCAGTTCTGCCTTTGGAAATACTACCGTACCGATATCCCGTCCATCCATGACGATACCTTTTCCGTCACCCATCTTTTTTTGCTGGGCCACGGCAAACTCCCTGACCTCCTTAATGGCCGCCACATCACTTACCTTTTCTGCAATGACCATGTCACGGATCAGCCATTCCACATTCTCTCCATTGAGGTGAATTTCACTCTGTTTGCTTTTGGGATTATAAATGAATTCCAGTACGATGCTCTTCAACGCCTCTTTCACCAGCCTGGGCTTTGTCCAGTCAATATGGTTGCGCAGGAAATACAACGTAATGGCCCTGTACATGGCGCCGCTGTCAATATACAGGTAATCCAGCTCCTTCGCCAGTTGCTGTGCCAGCGTGCTCTTCCCGCAGGAGGACCAGCCGTCGATGGTTATGATGATGCGTTTGGGCATGAGTTTGGAGCGGCCAGTGGTCAGCAGAGAGTAGAAAATAGAAAGAAGAAAGTAGAGAATAGGAAAAGGTTTAGGGAATTCATTTCTTCCTTTTTTCTGCTCTCTATTTTCTATTTTCTACTTTCTCTGATCACTAGTCCCCGCAAAAATGCAAAAAAAAACCCTGAAGGTCTAATATTCCTCCAGGGATCTGTACAAATACTTTCTTATTCCTTATTTTTCAACCTCAGTCTTTTCCTTCGCCTTTTCCTTGAGTGTAAATTTGATCTTCGAATTCTCCTTGTCCAGATCTGCAATGAGCACATCTCCATTCTTGATACTCATGTTGAGGATTTCCTCAGCCAGCGGATCTTCCAGGTATTTCTGGATGGCCT
>DATHGW010000649.1:0-2697 GCA_035317445.1 Puia sp. | reverse complement strand
GATCGAGATCGTGGATATAGCCGGCCTGGTTAAAGGGGCGAGTAAGGGAGAAGGCCTGGGCAATAAATTCCTGGCCAATATCCGTGAAGTAGATGCCATAGTGCATGTGATCCGTTGTTTTGAAGACGAAAATATCCTCCGCGATGAGGGCGCGATCAATCCGGTCAGCGACAAAGAGATCATTGATACCGAACTGCAGCTGAAAGATCTGGAAAGCGTTGAAAAAAAATTACAGCGTACCGAAAAAATGCTTCGGACCGGGGACGCCAAAACAAAAGCTGAATTTGAAACCCTGAAAAAATGTTACGGGCACCTGGAGCGGGGAAAAAACATCCGTGAACTGGCCTTGTCGAAGGAAGACAAAACCGCCATCGCCGATTTATTCCTGCTTACTGACAAGCCGGTTTTGTATGTGGCCAATGTGGACGAAGCGTCGATGCATACAGGGAATGCTTTTTCAGAAGCGCTCAACAAAGCCGTCGCCAACGAAAATGCCCAGGTGATCGTCATGAACAATTCCATCGAAGCCCAGATCGCTGAGATGGACAATGCCGAAGACAGGCAATTGTTCATGGAAGAATACAAAATGACCGAGCCAGCGCTGAATAAATTGATCCGCACTTCCTATGTCCTGTTGAATCTGCTCACCTATTTCACGGCCGGCGTTCAGGAAGTACGTGCCTGGACGATTCATGAGGGCTGGAAGGCCCCGCAGGCGGCGAGTGTGATCCACACGGATTTTGAAAAAGGATTTATCAAGGCCGAAGTGATTGCGTACAATGATTTTATTCAATACGGATCAGAAGCAGCCTGCCGCGAGAACGGCAAACTGCGTATTGAAGGAAAGGAATATGTGGTGAAGGACGGGGATGTGATGCATTTTAGATTCAATGTGTAGGCGGGAGAGGCAAGCAGCGAGTGGCGAGTGGCTAGTAGAAAATAGAGAATAGAAAATAGAGAATAGGAAAAGGCCGGCGAGATCCTATCTCTTCCTTTTATCTACTCTCTATTTTCTACTAACCACTAGCCACTCGCTACTAGCCTAAAAAACGTTGTACGCAAAACTCACATAATACAACCCACCGACAGAAGGATTACCCGGCGCATTGATATAGTAACTGTTCGTCAGGTTGGTTGCGCCCAATTTGATCACCGACTTAATCGGAATCAGTTTATAGCTGACCTGTGCATCCAGCGTGCTGAATGCAGGAACGTTGCCTTGGATAAAATCACTTTCTGCATAGAAACTATCCTGCCAGCGCCAGATGATATTGAATCCCAGCCTTTTTTCAAAGCCAAAACCCCTGTTACCAAATCCAAGATTGACGCGGTATTTGGGTGTATTGTAATAGGCTTTGAGTCCGACCGGTACACCATGGATCTCATCGGAAAAATAATTGCCGTTCACGAAAAAATTATTTTCGAGTAGGTATTCCAGTGAGATGCCGTATCCGCTCGTAAATACTTTGGTTGGACTATTGACCGATACGGAAGTTACTTTTGGATTGGCCAAACCGGCGGGTGTTCCGTCGGAAGACTGCAACACGTTCAGTCTCGTGAGCAGGTCCCTGTATTCGCCATAATATCCATACACATCGATCAAAACCTTATCATTGGCGACCAGCCCCTTGTAACCAATTTCATAGGAGTTCATGCTCTCCGGTTTATATTTTCCAAATGTCTGCACTTTAAGGTCGGCCGGATTTCCGGAAACGGCAAATTGCTGAAAGCTGGCCTGTGTATACGCAGGATTGGTATCGAAATGATAGAATTCCCTCAATTGGGGCAGTCCCCCGATCAACACGGTGCTTCCGCCCACCCGCAAATTGATCCATTGATTTTGCGTAGTGGGAAAACGGTAGGCCGATTGGTATGATAGCCTGAAGTGTTGGTTTTTTGCGACCTGTATTACTGCCGTGGCCCTCGGCGTAAACCGGCCATCGAAATTCTGGTTCTTGTCATACCGTCCCGAAAAAGATATCTTAAGAACATCCCCGAAAAATTTCTGAGAGATCTGCGCATAGGCCCCATATTCATTAATGTCGATCTTTCCGGCACTGTCCGCAAACAACGTACCTTCTGAATTCAGCACATATTGTTTCCAGTTGGCACCGACCAGGATATCGGTTCCCTTATCCCGCAAACCAAAGATATCCGTCAGGTTATACTGACCCTCTACCATGTAGAGGCTGCTTTTATCGAGGAACCTGCCTCCGCGTGGAATGGGCAGTTGGGCGATGGAGTCGAAGATCTGTTTAAACCGCGGGGAACCTGCGGCTGGCCTGCCCTGGTCCGCAAACCCACGGGCAATATTATGCGCAGATTGGTCATCCAGCCCATTTACTTTGGCCTGCACGAATGCGCCTATATATTGAGGATACCAGCTTCCCGCCAATGTGGTATTACTGGTAGCATCTACACTCGGCTTCCAGGCTTCATTCAACAATTCCGTATTCACGGTTGCATTGTAGGCGTCGCCGGCGTTTTCCTGGGTGGTGTACCCGCGAAGAAACCAGTTCCTGCTCCTTAACTCGAGTTTGTACTGACCCATTTTCAGGTTTTTCAGCGAATACCTGTCACTCCCGGTGTAGACGGTATTGCCGGTTCCCCAATTAGCGGCAACGGAAGCGGTCAGCTGATCCGTGATCTTATAAAATGCGGCGCCCGACAATTTAAAATTGCGGGTCGTTGGAGATC
>DATHGW010000648.1:0-3323 GCA_035317445.1 Puia sp. | reverse complement strand
GAAGTCACGAAAGAGAAAGTGCAGTTGTTGCAAAGCGCTGATCAGCTCTACATTCAGGGTTTGAAAGATCACCGGTTATATGACACCGTTTGGCAGGCCGGCGCCATCCTGCTGCCTGTGAAAAGTGTCGGCGTCATGGGCGATGAAAGAACTTATGAATTTACCGTGGCACTTCGCGCCGTGACCTCGGTAGACGGCATGACGGCAGACTGGGCTCATCTGCCATACGACTTCCTGGCTAGTGTTTCTAGTGACATCATCAATAATGTCAAAGGCATCAACCGGGTGGTATACGATATCAGCAGCAAACCGCCCTCGACGATCGAATGGGAATAGGAATCGTTCAGTATTGTTATGAAAATAAAATTTCAATATTTTCTCGCCATCGTATTCTTGTTGATTCAAGTTCCGGCGCTGAAGGCCCAGACTGATTCGGCAAAGCGCCACCGGATTGCTGTTTTTATTCCACTCTATCTTGATTCGGCATTCGATGCAACTGGAAATTACCGCTATGATAAAAACTTTCCCAAGTTCATTAATCCCGGGCTTGAATTTTATGAAGGGTTATCCCTGGCAGTTGATTCGTTACAGACCGAAAAAGTGAATCTTGATGTTCATATTTACGATACCCGTTCGGCCACCCAAAGTATTGGTCAGGTGCTGGAAAGTCCCGATTTCCAGGAAACAGAACTTATGATCGGGCATGTTATTCCCTCAGAACTAAGGGAACTGGCGACAGTTGCCGCTCAAAAAAAGATACCTTTCATCAATGTTAATTTTCCCAACGATGGGGGCATTACCAACAACCCTGATTTTGTGATATTGAATTCAACCCTGAAAACCCATTGTGAAGGCATTTACAAATTTATACAGAGAAACTACGCTACGTCCACCATTTATGTGCTCACAAAAAAAGGAACGCAGGAAGACCGCCTGAAAAATTATTTTACCGAGATTGAAAAAAATACCGCTTCGGTCGCATTGAAACTGAAATATGTTTTACTTCAGGAACCCTTCGATGTTTCGCAGCTGGTTCCCTATCTCGACAGCCTGCACAGAACCATCTGCATCGTGGGAAGCCTGGACGAAAATTTTGGAAAAAATATCTGCTCGCAGCTTGCGTCGGTGAACAAGACCTATGCCACCAAAATATTCGGCATGCCCACCTGGGATAATATTGCTGATTTTACACAACCTGCTTATCTGGACCAGGAAATTTATTATACTACACCGTTTTATATCAACCAGGCCGATAGCCTGGTCATATCAATTCAGCAATATTTTAAAAATAAGTTTTACTCCCGTCCCAGTGATATGGTGTTTCGAGGCTATGAAACATTGTACCGGTTTGGAAAGCTCCTTCAGCTGTATGGACATAACCTAAGCGGGAGTATTGGTGAAAAAAAATACAAGGTTTTTGACGATTATGACATCCAGCCCGTCTTCCTCAACAAACAAAACATGACCCTCGATTATTTTGAAAACAGGAAACTGTACTTCATCAAGAAAGTGAACGGAAATATTGTTGCGGTATATTAACTAAATGAGTGTGCTTAGTTTTACCGATAAAGGAATTTATTGCGCCGCAGGTGATTTTTACATTGATCCCTGGCGGCCGGTTAAAAGAGCCGTGATCACACATGCACACAGCGACCATGCGAGATCGGGCAGTGAATTCTATCTCTGCCACTATTTTACAAAACCTATATTACAATGGAGGCTCGGTGATAACCATTACCAGGCTGTTGAATGGGGAGAAATCATTTACATGAATGAAGTCAAAATTTCTCTTCATCCTGCCGGCCATATCATCGGATCTTCTCAAATCAGGATTGAGCATCACGGAGAAGTCTGGGTAGTGAGCGGGGATTACAAGACAGAAAATGACGGGTTGAGTGGAGGGTTTGAACCCATCCGTTGCCATGTCTTTATTTCGGAATCGACCTTTGGTCTTCCTATCTACGACTGGAAACCACAACAGGAGATTTTTTATGCAATTCAAAATTGGATCCTGAAGAATAAAGCGGATGGAAAGAATTCCGTTTTGATTGCCTATAGCCTGGGCAAGGCCCAACGGTTGCTGCCATGCCTGGCGCAGTTGGATGTTCCCATCTATGTGCACGGCGCAATCTGGAGCATACAGCAAGTACTGGTCAATACAGGCATATCGTTGCCCGAAGTAAAAAGAGTGACTGCGGAAATGAATAAAGGCTTCTTTAAAGACTCAGTGATTATTGCACCGCCAGGCGCAGAAGGATCATCGTGGATGAAAAGACTATTGCCCTATGCTGTGGGCGTTTGTAGTGGCTGGATGCAGGTGCGCGGGAACCGGCGAAGAAGAAATGCGGATGCCGGTTTTGCCCTAAGTGATCACGCGGACTGGAAGGGACTATTAGAAGCTATTCAATCCACCGGCGCAGAAAGGGTCTTCGCCACACATGGATTTCAATCACAGATCAGCCGCTATTTGAACGAAACCGGCTTGCATGCATCGGAGGTGAAGACCGAATTTGGAGACGAAGAGGATTCCGGTGAAGCATTGCAAAAAGCAGAAGAAAATAATGAATGATCTGCATACCATTGACATAATCATTTGAAATAAGTAGCATGAAACTTTTTGCCGATCTGGTTTTGCAACTGGGCACTTCAACTAAAACCAACGATAAGTTGAATGCGTTGGAGGCCTATTTTTCCGCTGCCGATGACCAGGATAAGGTTTGGGTTATTGCGATCTTCAGCGGCCGCAGGCCAAAAAGAGCGGTCAGCTCAACTCTGCTACAGACCTGGTGTGTAGAACAGACCGGTTTGCCGGCCTGGTTGTTTGAAGAGTGTTATCATACGGTAGGCGACCTGGCTGA
Organism: Puia sp.; assembly: GCA_035317445.1. GTDB lineage: Bacteria > Bacteroidota > Bacteroidia > Chitinophagales > Chitinophagaceae > Puia. The sequence continues at coordinate 465 of DATHGW010000648.1, read as the reverse complement.
AACCATTGCTTTATTACTCCCAGAATCTAACCTGGTCCAGGAATCTTATCCATTGCATCACTACCTGGAGCAATTGATCGATATTGAAAAGGAAGCAGAATCCATTCGAAAAAAATTCATCGTGGAGGCATTGCTTCATATGAACCGAAATGAACGGTTTGTCTTTAATAAACTCATCACGGGCGCTTTCCGGATCGGCGTATCCCAGAAAATGATGGTCAACGCATTGGCGAAGACAGTGAAATTGCCCGCGTCAGTCATTGCACACCGGATCAGCGGAAACTGGGATCCGCGACAAATAACTTTAGGCGAATTGCTGAGTGAGGAGGTTTCCGTGATCGATTATTCAAAACCCTACCCTTTCTACCTGGCGTATGCGCTGGAGGAAGATCCCGACACGCTGGGAGAACCTGCAGAATGGCAGGCGGAGTGGAAATGGGATGGTATACGCGGTCAGCTCATCAA
>DATHGW010000647.1:0-4704 GCA_035317445.1 Puia sp. | reverse complement strand
GCTGACATAGAGATCGCCGGGTTCTTTGCTGCCATTTTTTCCTGGGGTAATCGCATCACCATTATTCAAAAGACGATGGCCCTGATGCAATTGATGGACCATGCGCCACATGAATTCATATTGAAGCACCGGGAAAAGGACTTGAAAAAACTCATGGGATTTAAGCACAGGACATTTAAAGATATTGACCTGTTTTATTTTATTCGATTTTTACGATTTCATTATCAGCAGCATCAATCATTGGAAGATGCCTTTCTGTTACATGACCAACAGAAGATGCTTCCCGGGAGCATATGGGCGGAGAGTGCATTAAATGCATTTCATCAATATTTTTTTTCTCTGCAGGACGCACCCCCGCGCACTTTCAAACATATTGCTTCGCCGGGAAAAAATTCAACCTGCAAACGATTGAATATGTACCTCCGCTGGATGGTCAGGAAAGATAGAAAAGGCGTTGATTTCGGTATCTGGAAACGCATTTCACCTGCAAACCTCGTCTGCCCGATCGACCTGCACGTTGCCCGGGTGGCTAAAAAATTCGGACTCCTGAGCAGGCAGCAAACCGACTGGCCCGCGGCATTGGAATTAACGGGCCATTTGCGTAATTTGGATAAGGACGATCCGGTTAAATATGATTTTGCTTTGTTCGGCCTGGGGGTAATTGAACATTTTTAATCATTCCAATGGACAATGCAGCATTGATCAAAGCTTATTTGCACAATGAACTGGGCATTAAAAGCCCCGATCATCCAACTATGGAGGAATTGACGGCGGCTCTCGCTGGATATATCAATCACTTGGTCAGCACTGATTTTGAACAGCTGCTGAGGCTCCTATACCGGATCGATGTAAACGAGAACAAGCTGAGGCATATGCTGAAAGAAAATAAAGGTCGGGAAGCAGGTGAATTGATTGCGTCATTGATCATAGAAAGACAGATCCTGAAAATAAAAACCCGGGAACAATTCAAATCGCCAGGCGGTCACACTGATGAAGAAAACTGGTGACAGTAATCAGAAGGTAATATCTTTTACTTTTTCCTTGTCCTCTTTTTCTTTTTTCAAATCAAACATAGTACCGAATACCCGGTCCCAGATCGTCGTGCTCACACCAAAACCCCTGTGGTCATCCTTATAATGATGAAGGTGGTGGTTGCGCCATAACGGCTTCATCCACCTGACCGGAGGGTTCCAGGCATGAATGGCGTAATGCATGCTGCCGTATAAAAGATAGCCAAGCATGAATCCCGGGAAAAACATAAAGGCGTTATGGCCCATAATAAAGTAAAAGACAGAAAAAATCAGCGAAGCAATGATCAGGCTTGGAACCGGGGGCATGAAAAGCCGTTCCCTGTCTCTGGGAAAATGATGGTGATTGCCATGCATGATGTAAATGAACTTTTTGGCTCTTTCACTGTCAGCCACCCAATGGAAGGCAAACCGGTGCATCAAATACTCAAAAAAGGTCCAAAAGAACATCCCACCCAAAAAAACAAGGGCAACGGTAGTGATCCTATAATCCAGGGTAGTATTGCTAAAATAAAGGAAATAGATAATAATAGGCAGGTATATGCCCCAGATCACCAGGGGATGCGTTTTGGTGAGCATTTCCAGGTAGTGATTCCTAAATAACTGGGCCTGTCCCTTATTATGTATTTTTTCGAATTTCATGTCCTCGATCCTAGGTATCTGGTCTACAAAAATACAAAGAACTGTAATAATACGTGAAAATCATTCATAATGCAATTGGAATCTTTTAAGGTCAGGCAAATGCTTTCTCTTCCGGTGCAGTTCATACCGGTAGACAATGTTTCCCAGTTCTTTAAAAAAGGGATAACCGGTTTCTTCATACTCATATTTGTCATCATTCAGCACTCCATCCCGGTTCACGTAGATGACCGCGCTTAGCATAAAATCCACTTTATTTTTGAAATCCGCTACATAGGCAACATCCGTTAAAAACCCGTAGGACCATCCGGGCTTGTTGAATATCCTGATATTGGATGGGATGGGTGTTCGGCCCGATTTAAACAAAAAAAACTTGGTGTAACTGTTAAAATATTCCGAAGTATCATACCGGGGATGCTTACTCTCAGACGGGTATTCAGACATATATTGATAAAGAAAACGATAGTCGTCCTCATTTAATGCGAACCTGCTTACCGTAGGCACAGATTCCGGGAACAAGACGGACTGCAATATTTTTTGAAGGTCTTGCAACGGAATATTATTGTGGCGGGTGAAATTCATGGGTTCCTGTACCAGCGAATCCCTGGAATCGAGATGCGCGTGGCCTATCAATACCTTTTTGCTAAAATCAAATGGCAGATCGCTATAAGCAGCAGGTTGTTCGTACAACAATTTTCCCTTGTGCACAAACCTGATGGGATTGGTATGCCGGTTTTGATCTTCATCCATCGGCACAAAACGGCGGGTAATGCGGATATCGCGGTACCCCATTTCCCAAAGCCGCCGGTTGATCTGGGCCTGTCCAAGTAATTCATACAAGCGGTTGTAAGCGTCATTGTCGCTCACCAGGAATATCTTCCGGATGTACTGTGCAAGGGAAGGGAGCCCGTCTGCCGAACTTGAATCCCGCCAGCATTTTTCCTGTCCTGCATAAGCGCTATCCGTCAGCATGCTACTGTATCTGTCGATGCCGTAGCGCTTCAGGGAGTTTATTTTTTCCATTGCAAGAAAGGCAAGCGGCATCTTGACGGTAGATGCAGGATTGAAATAATCATCCCGGTTCACACGGTAATAGAAATGTTGAAAATGGGGCTGGCCATGCTTATCCCTGTTAATCCTTGTATATATGATTTGATAACGAAAGGAATCCGGGTGCTGTAGTATGGTTTTAAGTTGCGCTGATCCCTGGTTCCATAGCAAATCTTTCAGAAATTGGTCTGTGCGGGTTTGAGCCCCAACGCAAGACATGTCATGGTCAAAAAAAAGGTTGCTAATTTTTTCATTAAGCATACAATTTACCAGATTTCAAGATTGTAGCGTTCAATGACCAGGTGAATATTCCTTTATCTTTGATCCCAATCTGAACTATTTAATTGGATTATCATGAAACTGGTTTCCTACCTCAAAGATGAGCACGATCAATTGGCACTGTACCTGGATGGATTGCTGTTCGACATGGAATTCATTCATCCCGATCTGCCCAATACCATGGGCATGTTTCTGAATTATTGGGAAGACTGTTTCCCTATGGCCAGGGGAGGCGAAATTTCAATTATGGACGGGAAAATTTCAAAAGGCAAGGGCGTTCCTTACGATACCGTTTCCATTTTATCTCCCATCCCTTTCCCCACATCCTGCCGCGACGGCTATGCCTTTCGGCAACATGTAGCCGCAGCCCGGCGCAACCGGAACCTGCCGATGATTGCAGCATTCGACGAATATCCTGTTTTTTATTTTACCAATCATCACAGCGTGACGGGCCCCGGTGAAATCCGGTGCATGCCGGATCATTTGTACGCCCTGGATTTTGAACTGGAAGCGGCGATCGTAATCTGCAAGCATGGTCGAAATGTGCGGGCTGAACACGCCGACGAATGTATAGGCGGATTAATGATCATGAATGATTTCAGCGCCCGTCAATTGCAAATGGAAGAAATGCTTCTGAATCTTGGCCCGGCCAAAGGAAAGGATTTCGCTACTGCATTGGGCCCCTGGCTGGTGACTCTGGATGAACTTGAACCTTATGCTGTCCCCTGCAAGGACGGGCATGTTGGAAAGCAATGGAACTTACGCATGCAATGCAAGATATCTGGAAAACAGGTCAGCGATGGAAATCTTTCGGATATGGACTGGACCTTTGCCGAGATCATCGAAAGAGCCTCTTATGGTGTTGACCTGTATCCCGGAGACATCATCGGTAGCGGGACCGTTGGAACGGGATGCTTCTTAGAATTGAACGGAACGGGGAAACTTCAGGACCCTGCGTATGCTGAGCAATGGCTCCAGAAAGGCGATGAGGTGGAGCTGGAGATCGAGGGACTCGGACAATTGCACAATACCATCATAAGAGAACCTGATGATTTTTCTATCCTTTCAAAAAAGAAATCCATCTAAACAATTAACTATTTCATGATATTGGACCTGGATCATTTATCATTGACTGAACGACAGCATTATCTTCAGTCAGCCATCGCGCCACGTCCCATTTGCTTTGCGAGTACTATGGACAAAAATGGCGTGGTTAACCTCAGTCCATTTAGTTTTTTTAATCTCTTTTCGATCCAGCCTCCCATTGTCATATTTTCCCCTTCCCGCCGGGTTCGGGACAATACCGTTAAACATACTTTGGAAAATATCCTGGACACGCCTGAACTGGTGATCCATATTGTCGACTACGACATGATTCATCAAACCAGCCTGTCGAGTTGTGATTACCCACGCGGCGTCAATGAATTCATCAAGGCCGGTTTCACCGCCGAGCCGGCAACCCTGGTAAAGCCGCCCATGGTCAAAGAAAGCAAATTCAAGATGGAATGCAAAGTCATTGAGGTAAAGGCACTCGGTCACGAAGCCGGAGCCGGAAACCTGGTGATTTGTGAAATATTGCGCATACACGTGGACGAGAGCATCCTGGATGGAAGCAATCACATTGACCAGCTGAAACTGCAGCAGGTGGCCAGGCTGGGAGGAGATTGGTATTGTAGAGTGGATGCATCCAATCTTTTTTCAGTAGCAA